>JAFUWR010000185.1 GCA_017471125.1 Clostridia bacterium
CCGCGGGCGCAGCCTCCGGCGCGTCGCCCTCGGGCTCAGCGGCGGGCTCCGCCTCGGGGATGGGCGTCGGCTCGGCGGTGGGTTCGGGGGTGGGCGTCGCGGGCTTGGGGGTCAGCTCCGCCTCGACGATGGGCGTCGCGTCCGCCGTCACCGGCGGCTCGCTGGCCTTGTCCTTGGGGCTCAAAAGCAGCTTGTCAGCCACCACGCCCAGCGCGATGCCGATGAGCAGCATGACGATGGCCCAGACCACAGTGCGCCTGCGGTACTGCGCCCGAAGCTTGCGGATACGCCTTTCAACGCTGTTCTGTCTCATGTTCATCGTTCCTCCCGGATCGAAAACTTTCTATTTCATACTGATTGATATTATACCTTCAAGGGCATGGTTTCGTCAACCCGATTTAACGAAAGAAACCGGTATCGCCCAAATATTGTCAAGTTCGGCGTCAGGTGCCGATCTCGCCCTCGACCTTCGCCAGGTCCACCGAGGGCAGGTCCGCCAGGGTCTCCATGCCGAAGTGCTGGAGGAACTTGTCGGTGGTGGCGTAGAGGATGGGCCGACCCAGGGTCTCGCGCCGGCCGCACTCCTCGATGAAGCCCTTGTTGAGCAGGGACTGCACCGAGTAGTCGCACTTCACGCCGCGCACGGCCTCGATGTCGCCCTTGGTGACGGGCTGGCGGTAGGCGATGATGGACAGCGTCTCCAGCACCGCCTGGGACAGCGGCTGCTTTTGCAGGGGCTGGAGGAAGTCCTCCACCTGCTTGGCGTACCGGGGGCAGATGGACAAAAACACCGTCTCGCCGCTGCGGTTCAGTTGAAGCCCGCGGTTCTCCAGCGCCAGGTGGTCGCCCAGTGCCGACAGCGCCTCGTTCAGCTCCGACACCGTCAGGTCCATGGCGTGGGCCAGCGCGTCCACGCGCACCGGGTCGCCGGACACGAACAGTATCGCCTCGATGATGGCACTCAGGTTTTCCATGCTCCCAACGCTCCTTGCACGCGAATACATGTATGTTATCACACTTGACTGTTACGTTCAAGCAAATTCGCGTTGCGTTTCCAGTGCCGAAAACGTCAAGGTTTTATCAAAGGGTCAAACGGGGGACAATATGCCGGGGAAATGTGACGCAAAGGGTCGATCTGGGCTTTTATTTCAAATTTGTTACAAGGCGATTGAAAGTTATTACGAAAAGATGTATAATGGCAGGTGTTTGAGGATCGCATCTTGTCCTGTGAGGGGGTATGCCTATGAGAAGGGTCTTTGCGCTGGCCGCGGCGGCGGTGTTCCTCGCGTGCGCGCTCTGCCCGAAGCCGGGCTTTACCGAGGACGCGGCCACCGTGCGGCTGGCGAAGGTGATCTACGCCCTGGCCCGACAGGACACCTATGCGGCCAAGCTGGCCATCGGCTCGCTGGCCATGAACCGGGTGGACAGCCCCTGGTTCGGCGACACCCTGGGGGAGGTGCTGGACGAGCAGCACCAGTTCCCCGCGGGCGACCGCTACGACGCCGAGAGTTTGGCCGCCGCCCATGAGGTGCTGGCCGGTCGGCGCACGCTGGACGCCGGGACCGTGTACTATCGGTCCGCCGCCGCCACCGAGCGCCGGGACGACCCGCCCGTCAGCGCCGTCGGTGGGTTCCTGTTCTACGCCACCGATACCGCGATTTGATCCCGTTCCTGTGAACGGGGTCTTTTTCAATGGGGAATTGGGAATTGGGAATGGGGAATGGGGGATCGAGGCACCAGGCATCAGGCATCAGGCACCAGTCCGATACCCGCAGAGCCGCGTAGGGGCGCTGCCCTCAGCGCCCGTATAAGGGAACAGGGGTAACGACCTCTCAGTCTGACGCTTCGCGTCATCCAGCTCCCCTGAGAGGGGAGCCAAGGCTGCCGCGTACAAGCGTGTCCCCCTGCCTCCCCTCCCAGGGGAGGTGTCGCGGCGCAGCCGTGACGGAGAGGTCGTTACCCCCAAATTGTCAATTATCAATTCTCAATTTTCAATTAAATCTCCGCGAGTCCCTTCTCCACGAGCTTCTGCACCGACAGCAGTATCCCCAGCTTCGCGTGGTACCACGTCAAGCCGCCCTGGAAGTAGACGGCGTAGGGCGGGCGGATGGGGCCATCGGCGGAGAGCTCGATGGAGCTGCCCTGCACGAACGCGCCGGCGGCCATGATGACCTCGGCGTCGTAGCCGGGCATGGCCCAGGGCTCAGGCAGCACGTAGCTGTCCACGGGCGCGGCGGCCTGTATGCCGTGGCAGAACGCGGACATGGCCTCGGGGCTGCCCAGCTCCACGGCCTGTATGATGTCGTGGCGGGGCTCCGTGCCGTCGGGGACGACCCGGAAGCCCAGCCGCTCGTAGACGTTGGCGGCGAAGATCGCGCCCTTGAGCGCCCCGGCCACCACGGTGGGGGCCAGGAACAGCCCCTGGTAGAACGCCGGGAGGATGCCCAGGTTCGCGCCCACCTCCTGGCCCAGTCCGGGCGCGCTCAGCCGGTAGGCGCAGCGGGAGACGCACGCCTCGGTGCCCACGATGTACCCGCCGATGGGCGCGAGCCCGCCGCCGGGGTTCTTGATGAGGGAGCCGACGGTCATGTCCGCGCCTACGTCGGAGGGCTCCACGGTGTCCACGAACTCGCCGTAGCAGTTGTCCACCATCACGATGAGGTCTGGCTTGACGGACTTCACGAACGCGATCAGCTCGCCGATCTGCTTCACCGAGAACGTGGGCCGCGTGGCGTAGCCCTTGGAGCGCTGGATGGTCACCAGCTTTGTCTTGTCATTGATGGCGGCGCGGATGGCGTCCCAGTCGAAGCTGCCGTCGGGCTTCAGGTCCGCCTGCCGGTAGCTGACCCCGTACTCTTTAAGCGAGCACTTGGACGGCCGGATGCCGATGACCTCCTCCAAGGTGTCGTAGGGCGCGCCCACGGGGCTCAGCAGCTCGTCGCCGGGCAGCAGGTTCGCCGACAGCGCCACCGCCAGCGCGTGGGTGCCGCAGGTGATCTGGGGCCGCACCAGCGCCGCCTCGGTGTGGAACACGTCCGCGTAGACCTTCTCCAGCGTCTCCCGGCCCATGTCGTCGTAGCCGTAGCCGGTGGTGGCCGCGAAGCATGCCGCGCTGACCCGGTTGCGCTGCATGGCCGCGAGCACCTTCGCCTGGTTGTACTCCGCCATCGCGTCCACCTGGTCGAACCGCGCCCGCAGGCCCGCCAGCACGTCCTCGCCATATTGGTAGACCGCCGGGCTGACGCCCAGGGTCCCGTACATATCGTTCAGCATCGTCCATTTCCCCCCGCGTATTGATCGGATTCCATCATATCAAAGCCCCCGCGCCGTTGTCAAGCCGACGAATATTTCACATTGTGTCGAAAAAAGTAAAAAAATTGAAATAATTTGTACAAATCGCCTATTGCCATGGATGTGTTAAAATGATATACTTATTGTAACATAAATGTGGCTTTCACCACAAAGGAGGCGCGCCCCATGAAACCCGCTGCTCTCATCAAGAGGACCCTCTGCCTCGCACTGGCGCTGATGCTGATGACCATGACCGCCGCGCTCGCGGCCAAGGGCTCCTACTACGTCTCCGCGAACAACGTGTACGTGCGCTCCGGCCCGTCGTCCAGCTACTCCGCCGTGGCCAAGCTCAACCGCGGCAAGGTGGTCAATTACCTCAAGAGCCAGAACGGCTGGTACCAGGTCCGCTATTCCGAGGGCAAGACCGGCTGGATCTATCGGAAGTACCTGTCCACCGTGAAGCCGTCCTCGTCCTCGTCGTCCACCAAGGTCTCCACCGGCGGCAAGTACCGCACCACCGGCGAGATGAACATGCGCTCCAAGGCGTCGCTCAACGGCTCCGTCGTCGGCAAGGTCAAGAAGGGCGCCACCGTCACCGTCAAATCCCAGTCCCACGGCTGGGCCTACGTCAGCTATAATGGCAAGACCGGCTGGATCGCGGCGAATTACCTGAAAAAGCTGTGAGCATATGACATGCGGCCACGCCTGCGGGCGCGGCCGTTTTTATGTGGTGGGGCGCTTGCTTTTTCTACACAATTATGCTATCATTGATTTGCTGGATGATGATTGGGCGATCCGCCCGGAAGCGCTCCCGCTGAATACAAAAGGCGGGAGGTGGTAGCATGACGAACGTCGAGATGCTCGCGATCTTGATTGCTATTGCAAGTCTCGTGATATCCGTTTACAGACGGTAAGCGTCAGATGAAAAATGCTCCCGGGTAGTGCCAGCTACTCGGGAGCTTTTGCATTGGTTTCCCTAATGCGGGGGTGCTCAGTACAATTTCATTATACAGCATCGGCGGCGGCGTGTCAAGCGTTGCCGCCATTTTTTCAACGCGCCGTCGAGCCCAGGTAGGCGTCCCTGACCCTCTGGTCGGCCAGCAGCGCCTCGCCGGTGCCGGACATGGTGATGCGCCCGGTCTCGAGCACGTAGGCCTGGTCGGCGCAGCGCAGGGCGGCGTTGGCGTTCTGCTCGATGAGCAGTATGGTGATGCCCTCGGACTTGAGGTCGCGGATGATGGAGAAGATGTCCCGCACCACCAGCGGCGCGAGGCCCAGCGACGGCTCGTCCATCATCAGCAGCTTCGGCCTGGCCATCATGGCGCGGCCCACGGCCAGCATCTGCTGCTCGCCGCCGGACAGGGTGCCGGCCAGCTGCCACTCGCGCTCCTTGAGGCGGGGGAAGCGCTGGAAGATGTCCTCGATGCCGGAGGCGATCTCCTCCTTGTCGTCGCGCAGGTACGCGCCGATCTTGAGGTTCTCAAGCACCGTCAGGTTGTCGAACACCCTTCGTCCCTCGGGCACCATGGCGATGCCCTCGGCCACCACCTGCTGGGCGTTGAAGGGGATGATGTCCCGGCCCATGAAGTTGATCGCGCCGGAGGCGGTCTTGACCAGGCCGGAGATGGCCCGCAGCGTGGTGGACTTGCCCGCGCCGTTGGCGCCGATCAGGGTCACGATCTGGCCCTGCTCCACGTCGAAGGAGATGCCCTTCAACGCCTCGATGCCGCCGTAGTTGACCTTGAGGTCCTTGACTTTAAGCATGCTGGTGCTCATCACTGTACCCCCTCTTCCTCGTCGACGCCCAGGTAGGCCGCGATGACGGCGGGATCGTTCTGCACCTCGGCGGGCGTGCCCTCGGCGATCTGCTTGCCGAAGTCGATGACGTAGATGCGGTCGGATATGCCCATGACCAGGTTCATGTGGTGCTCGATCAGGAACACGGTCAGGTCGAACTGGTCCTTGATCTGCTTGATGAACGCGCCCAGCTCCTCGGTCTCCTGGGGGTTCATGCCTGCCGCGGGCTCGTCCAGCAGCAGCACCTTGGGCTGGGTGGACAGCGCGCGGGCGATCTCCAGCAGGCGCTGCTTGCCGTAGGGCAGGGAGGTGGCCATCTCGTCCTTCAGGTCGTACAGGTCGACCTCCTTCAACAGCGCCTCCGTCTCCTGCCGCATCTTGCGCTCCTCGGCGGCGTTCAGGCGGAAGGTGGCGGTGAGGAAGTTGCTGGTGCGGCGCAGGTGCCGCGCGGTCAGCACGTTCTCGAACACCGTCATCGAGGAGAACAGGCGGATGTTCTGGAAGGTGCGGGCGATGCCCAGCTTGGTGATCTCGTCCGGGCGGTGGCCGGTGATGTCCTGCCCCAGCAGGCTGATCTTGCCCTCGGTGGGCTGGTACACGCCGGTGACCATGTTGAACGCGGTGGTCTTGCCCGCGCCGTTGGGTCCGATGAGGGCGACGATCTCGCCCCGGTTGATGTCCATGGACAGGTCGTTGACGGCCACGACGCCGCCGAACCGCATGGTCAGGTGTTCGATATGCAGCACGTTCTCACTCATTTATCGACACCTCCCTTGTTGCGTCCCTGCCAGCCCCGTATCAGGTCCGGCAGCTCCCGGGTCCCCATGATGCCCTGCCGGAAGAACAGCACCACGATCATGATGATGATGGAGAACACCACCAGGCGGAAGCCGTTGCGCAGCAGCGGCACCTCGAACCCGCCGATGACCTGCTTCTGGTCCAGGAAGCGCAGCCACCACTCGGAGCACGCCACGAACAGGAAGCTGGACAGGCAGGAGCCGGTGACCGAGCCGATGCCGCCGATGACGACGATCAGCAGTATCTCGTAGGTCATGGCCGTGGTGAAGGACTTGGCCTGCACGGTGGTCTGGTACATGGCCAGCATCGCGCCGCCCACGCCCGCGAAGAAGGAGCTGATGCAGAAGGCCAGCCGCTTGTGGCTCGCCAGCCTTATGCCCATGGCCTCGGCGGCGATCTCGTCGTCCTTCATGGCGCGCAGGGCGCGGCCGAAGGTGGAGTTGATGAGCAGTATGATGACCCCGATGCACACGCCCGCGATCAACAGCGGCACCAGCGTGGACAGGTAGACCACCACCTCGCCGTTGGCGTTCTTGATGTTGAAGTCGTTGAAATTGGGGAAGAGACGCAGCATGTTGGAGCCGTTGGTGATCGGGCCCAGCTTGTCCCACTGGAACAGGGCGCGGACGATCTCCGCGAAGCCCAGCGTGGCGATGGCCAGGTAGTCGCTCTTGAGCCGCAGCACCGGAAGGCCGATCAGGAAGGCGAAGAACGCCGCCGCCAGGCCCGCTAAGAGCATCGCCACGAACACCGGCAGGGTGAACTGCACCAGGCCGCCGTTGTAGTACTGGTAGACGTCCATGCGGGACGCCACCGGGATGGTGAAGATGCCGTAGACGTAAGCGCCGATCAGCATGAAGCCCGCCTGGCCCAGCGAGAAGATGCCCGTGAAGCCGTTGAGCAGGTTCATGGACACGGCCACCAGCGCGTAGGTCGCGCCCTTTTTGATGACCGTGAAGAGCATCGACGTGGCGGGGATGAACTGCTCCGCGATGAACACCGCCACGTACAGCGCCGCGACGATCACGGCGGAGATGACGGTCGCGGAATCCAACTTTTTCTTATTCATTCGCTCCCGCCTCCTTACACCTTGTCCGTGATCTTCTCACCAAACAGGCCCGTGGGCTTCACGGCCAGTATGATGATGAGCAGCGCGAAGGTAAAGGCGTCGGAGAAGGTCGCCAGCCCCATGGGGCCCGCGATGACGCCCGCCTTGAACAGTATGATGTCCAGGCCCTTGATGATGTTCTCGGCGATGCCGATGATGAACGCGCCCACCACCGCGCCGGGGATGGACCCGATGCCGCCGAACACCGCCGCCACGAACGCCTTGAGGCCCGGCATGGCGCCGGAGGTCTGGATGACGGTGGTGTAGTTGGTGAAGTACAGTATGCTCGCCACGCCCGCCAGGAAGGTGCCGATGACGAAGGTGGTGGAGATGACGGAGTTGATCTTGATGCCCATGAGCTGGCTGGTCTCAAAGTCGCGGGAGACCGCGCGCATCGCCATGCCGATCTTGGTGTGGTTGATGAGCTGCACCAGCGCCACCACCAGCACGATGGTCAGTATGGGCGTCACCACCGTCACCATCTTGGTGGTCGCGCCGAAGATGGTCACGGAATCGGAGATCCACGGGATGGTGGGGTAGAGCTGGTTCAGGCCGCCCGTGATGTACAATACCAGGTTCTGCAGCGTGTAGCTCACGCCGATGGCGGAGATCATGGCGCTCATGCGCGGCGCGGTGCGCAGGGGCTTGTAGGCCACGCGCTCGATCACGAAGCCGATCAGCGCCGTCAGCACCAGCACCAGCGGGATGCACAGCCACAGCGGCACGCCGCTGGCCGCCATGTAGACCATGATGATGCCAGCCACCATGAACACGTCGCCGTGGGCGAAGTTGATGAGGCGCAGTATGCCGTACACCATCGTGTAGCCGATGGCGATCAGCGCGTACTGCCCGCCCACCGATATGCCCGAGAGCAGGTAGGGGAATACGGTGTTCCACATATCGAAATAAACGCTCCTTTGTTTGGGGGTAGGGGCGCTGCCCCCAGCGCCCGTTCCTTTAACTGAACAATCGGCGGAGGCATAGCCTCCGCCGAACGGTCGGTGTTCTGATTATTCGACGGTCTGCTCGGCCACGAACTCCCAGTCGCCGGTCTCGTTGTTGATCTTCTTGACGAACGCGGCGTCGCGGATGGCGTCGCCGGTCTCGTCGAAGGCGATGGCGCCGGACACGCCGGTCAGGGAGACGGACGGCAGGGCGGCCATGACGGCGGCGGAGTCGGTGGACCCGGCGGCCTTCAGGGCCTCGAGGGCGGTGTAGTAGGCGTCATAGCCCATGGCGGACACGGCGGAGATCATGTCGTTGCCGCCGTTGTTGGTCATGGCCTCGGAGTTGCTGTTCAGCCAGGCCTTGAAGCCCTCGTCGAACTCGGGGGCAGCGCCCTCCTGATAGAAGGTGGTGATGATGACGGAGACGTTGGTGCCCTTCGCGGCCTCGGCCACGACGTTGCTGTCCAGGGTGTCGCCGCCCAGCACCGGGATCGCCAGGCCCTGGGAAGCGGCCTGCTGGATGATCTGGGTGGAATAGGCGATGGACACGGGGCAGAAGAACACCTGCGCGCCGTAGTTGGCGGCGTTGGTCAGGTAGGAGGTGAAGTCCGCGGTGCCGGTGGGGAAGCTCTCCGGGATGACGGTGCCGCCCAGCGCCTCGAACGCCTGCTTGAAGTAGGTGCACAGGCCCTGGTCATAGTCGTTACCCAGCTCGCCCAGGGTGTAGGCCACGGTCGCGCCCAGCTCCTTGGCGGCGTAGTTCGCCAGGACGGTGCCCTGGAAGGGATCCAGGAAGCAGATGCGGAAGTAGTGGCTGTTGCCCGCGGTGACCTGCGGGTTGGTGCAGGTGACGCCGATGGCGGGGATGTTGGCGTTCTTGAAGATGTCGCTGCCGGCGATGGACACGCCGGAGCCGTAGGAGCCCAGCACCACGGAGACGCCCGCGTCCACCAGGGTGTTCGCCGCGGAGGGGGCCTTGGTGGTGTCGGAGCCGTTGTCGGCGGGCACGAGCTCGACGTCGTAGGTCACGCCGCCGATCTCAACGGTGGGGGTCTCGGTGTTCGCGTACTGCATGCCCAGCATCTCCTGCTTGCCGCCCGCGCCGCTGTCGCCGGAAGCCGGCTCGAACACGCCGATCTTCACGGTCTCGGCCATGGCCGCGCAGGACAGGATGAGCATCATTGACAATACGATCGCAAGAACCTTTTTCATAGGATTACTCCTCCCATTTTTTGATGTGACCATTATACATGCTCCGCATGGGAATTGCAATAGTGTTAAGGTTATATTTTTGCAATACTCGCCGCCTTTTTCATCCATCCCCCCACATATTTCCGTCACACGCGGACAAATCGGGCCGGTTTTTGCACCCGAACGCGATTTTAGATGCGTTTTTTCAGGGACGACCTCATCCGTCAGCCGCTCTGCGGCTGCCACCTTCCCCTGAAGGGGAAGGCATACTGCACGGGGCCCAAAGCCTTCCCCTTTAGGGGAAGGTGGCACGGCGAAGCCGTGTCGGATGAGGTCGTCTCCCTGACGCAAAAGACCGCACCGAAGCGCGGTCGATCGCAAGGTCATTTGATATGCAGTATCATCGAGGCGAACTGGAAGTAGATCAAGAGCGACAGCACATCCACGATGGTGGTGATGAACGGGCTTGCCATGACGGCGGGGTCGAGCCCGGCCTTCTTGGCGAGCATGGGCAGCGTGCAGCCCACGAGCTTGGCGATGATGATGGTGCACAGCATGGTGACGCACACGGTCAGCGCCACGGGCGCGGTGAGCTTGTCGAACAGCATCAGCTTGACGAAGTTGGCGGCGGTCAGCGTGACGCCGCACATGATGGCCACGCGGAACTCCTTCCAGATGACGCGCACGATGTCCGAGAACTCCACCTCGCCCAGCGACAGGGCGCGGATGACGGTGACGGACGCCTGGGAGCCGGAGTTGCCGCCGGTGTCCATCATCATGGGGATGTAGGCGATCAGCATCGGGAACAGGGCCAGGGCGTCCTCGAACCGGGTGATGACGATGCCGGTGAACGTGGCCGACACCATCAGCAAGAGAAGCCACGGGATGCGGTTCTTCCAGATCTCGAACACGCTGGTCTTTAAGTACGGCTTGTCCGACGGCGTGATGGCGGCCATCTTCGCGATGTCCTCGGTGGCCTCCTCCTCCATGATGTCCATGGCGTCGTCGACGGTGATGATGCCCACCAGGCGGCCCTCGGCGTCCACCACGGGCAGGGAGGAGAAGTCGTACTTGGACATGGTCTGCACGGCGCTCTCCTGGTCGTCCTTGGTGGATACGCTGATGACGTTGGGCGTCATCAGGTTCTCGCACTTCTCGTCGGGCTTGGCCAGTATGAGCTGCCGGATGGTCACCGTGCCCAGGAGGTGGTACTTCTCGTCGGTGACGTAGCAGGTGTTGATGGTCTCCTTATCCACGCCCGTGGCCCTTATCAGCGCGATGGCGTCCGAGGCGGTCATCTCCGGCCGCAGGGACACGAACTCGGTGGTCATCACGGACCCGGCCGAGTCCTCCGGGTACTTCAATATCTCGTTGATGCGCTTGCGGGTGTCGGCGTCCGACTGCTGCATCAGGCGGCGCACCAGCCCCGCGGGCATCTCCTCGATCAGGTCCACCGTGTCGTCCATGTACAGCTCGTCCAGCACGGCCTTCAATTCGTTGTCCGAAAAGCTCTTGATGAGCGCTTCCTTGATGTCGCCGTCCATCTCCACGAAGGTGTCCGCCGCCAGGTCCTTGGGCAGGAGCCTAAACAGCGCGGGCAGCATCTCGGTGGGCAGGTCGCTCAGTATCGCGGCCACGTCCGCGGGATACATGGTGGCCATCAGGTCGCGCAGCGATGAAAATTTCTTCTCCTCTACCAGCTTGCGGAAGGTCTCTTCCAATATCTCAGTTCTTTCCTTCACGGGTATCCCCCTCCGATCATTGAAATTTCGTGGGCATGGCCCACACGAAGTCAAGACAGGAGTGTGACACGGCGGGGATCACCGGAGGCTCAGCGGCGCGAAACGGACGCCGCCGACCACCGTTCAGGCCCCGCGCCTGCGTCGCATCTACTGCCAGCGTCCATTTCGTTCACCTCACTTGTTCTATATTATAGTACGCAAAGATCCGCACCCGAACGGATGCGGATCTTCATAGCATGTCCACCTGCACCGTTCGAGCTTCAGCTTCGCAGGGCGGTGTAACTGCGTTAGACGATACCTTGTGCTTCGATATCACCTGTTCAAACCATCTGATGGTGTCTCCACCACTTCGCGGCAGCAGTCCATATCCCTGCGGTAGCCTTACTTACCGGATCTTACATCCCTATTGTAGAGCATGCCGCCCCGTTTGTCAACCGTTTGGGGGTGAAAATTCGCATTAAAACCCGCGGCGCGCGCGCCTTGCAATCCGGCGGCAAATCTGCTATAATGCAACCAGGAAAAAACCGACAGGAGGTCAACGACATGGCTGGAATTTTGGATGGACTGAACAAGGCCGTCTCCAAGGTGCAGGAGGGCGCGAAGGAACTGCTGGACAAGACCGACATCGACGAGAAGCTCGTGGGCGCCGCCAAGGACCTCAAGGACAAGGCCCAGGAGCTGCTGGACAAGACCGACATCGACGAGAAGATCGTCACCGCCGCCAAGGACCTCAAGGACAAGGCCCAGGAGATGCTCAACAAGACCGACGTGGACGACAAGATCGTCGAGGCCGCGAAGGACCTGAAGGACAAGGCCCAGGAGGCCGTTGACAAGGCCAAGCCCGGCGTCGAGGACGCCTTCAGCAAGGCCTCCGCCAGCGCCAAGGAGCTGTTCAACAAGGCCGTCGAGACCATCGACCCGCCCAAGCCCAAGGACGCCATGGACCAGATCAAGGACGAGGTGGACGCCCAGGTGGACACCATCCGCGCCGCCGCCACCGGCTCCGATCCCATCCACGACTACTTCAACAAGCCCGCCGCGGACGCGCCGGAAGAGCCCGCGGAGGAGGATGTGATGGAATAGGCAGTAGGGAGTAGGCAGTAGGGAGTAGGGGGAAGGCAGTAGGCAGTAGGCAATAGGCAGTAGGGGGACGGAGGCACCAGGCACCAGGCATCAGGCACCAGTGCGATACCTGCTGCCGCGCTGTTGAGGCATTAGTCAGTTGCCCGCCGTAACCGTAGGGGCGCTGCCCCCAGTGCCCGGTCATCCCGTAGGGGCGGCGTTGCGCCGCCCGCTGGGAGACAAGGCTGTCGCGCAGCGAACGCGGTCGTCCCCCTGTTCCCTGTTCCCTGCTCCCTGTTCCCTTCTTCTAATCCCTAATCCCTATTCCCTAATCCCTCCAATGTAAACATTCCCAAAACCGCTTGACAAGACGCCGTTAGTTAGGTTAAAATAACCTCCATAGGAAGGGACGGCGATCAGGGATGGACGCGACGAAGCTGGGCGAGGACATGTGGACGATCCACCTCGAGCACATGCGCGTGTTGGACGAGATCGTCGAGCGCAGCCGCACCCGCGGCGAGAGCGGCGTGCTGCTGTACCTGTACCACGTGGGCCGGCCCATGTACCCCGGCGAGCTGACGGACAAGCTGGGCCTGACCACCGGGCGCATCGCGAACATCCTGAAGGTGCTGGAGCACAGCGGGCTGATCGTGCGCACGCCGGACGCGATGGACAAGCGGCGCGTGCGCGTGGCGCTGACCCCGGCGGGGGAGGACCAGGCGCGGCGGCAGAACGAGAACGCCATCGCGTTCCACTCCCGGCTGCTGTCCAAGCTGGAGCCGGACGAGGCCGAGTGCTACATGCGGGTGATGAAGCGCCTCGCGGACATCTTCGACCGGGAGGGCGCGGGCGTCGGCCAGTGACCTTACATAAACAGGCGCGATGCGCCTTTTTACAGCCCCTATCCCTTCTAAAAAAAGCTTTTTGGAAAAGAAACCGGAGGTCTGGTCATTGACTTTGCGAGAGTTGAAGCCCGGCGCTTCGGCGCGGGTGGACGCGGTGGGCGGCGAGGGCGCGCTGCGCCAGCACTTTTTGGACATGGGCATCATCCCCGGCGCGGTGGTGACGCTGATCAAGTACGCGCCCCTGGGCGACCCGATGGAGCTGAGGATCCACAGCTACGAGCTGACCCTGCGCCTGGACGACGCGGCCAACATCGACATCACGCCCGTGGCGGCGGCGAACGAGGCCCCGGCCCGGGACGCGCGGCCCGTGGCGCACATGGGCCTGGGCGAGGAGGGCAGGTTCCACCCCAAGGGCACCGGCACGCCCCTGCCCGAGGGCGAGCCGCTGACCTTCGCGCTGGTGGGCAACCAGAACAGCGGCAAGACCACGCTGTTCAACCAGCTCACCGGCATGAACCAGCACGTTGGCAACTTCCCCGGCGTCACGGTGGACCGCAAGGACGGCGGCATCATCGGCCAGCCCAACACCGTCATCACCGACCTGCCGGGCATCTACTCCATGTCGCCCTACTCCAGCGAGGAGCTGGTGAGCCGCGACTTCGTGCTGAAGGATAAGCCCAAGGCCATCATCAACATCGTGGACGCCACGAACATCGAGCGCAACCTGTACCTGACCATGCAGCTCCTCGAGGCCGGCATCCCCATGGTGGTGGCGCTCAACATGATGGACGAGCTGCGCGGCAACGGCGGCGCGGTGGACATCAACCGCATGGAGGCCATGCTGGGCGTGCCGGTGGTGCCCATCTCCGCGGCGAAGAACGAGGGCGTGGACGAATTGAAGGACCACGCCGTCCACATCGCGAAATATCAGGAAAAGCCTTTGCGCCAGGATTTCTGCGCGAAGGACGAGAACGGCGGCGCGATCCACCGCTGCCTGCACGCGGTGGTGCACCTGATCGAGGACCACGCCCAGCGGGCGGGCCTGCCGGCGCGGTTCGCGGCCAGCAAGATCGTGGAGGGGGACAGGCTCATCCTCGACCAGCTCGCGCTGGACCGGAACGAGCTGGAGACCCTCGAGCACATCGTCGCCCAGATGGAGGCCGAGCGGGGGCTGGACCGGGCCGCGGCCATCGCGGACATGCGGTTCTCGTTCATCCAGCGGGTGTGCGACGCCTGCGTCACCCATCCCACCGAGAGCAAGGAGCACCTGCGCAGCCAGACCATCGACAGGCTGCTCACCGGGCGATTCACGGCCATACCGATGTTCGTCGCCATCATGCTGCTGGTGTTCCTCCTGACGTTCCAGTGGATCGGCCCGTTCCTCCAGGACCTGATGGACCAGGGCATCGGCGCGCTGGCCGACCTCACCGACGGGGCGCTGACCGCCGCGGGCGTGAACCCGGTCATCCACAGCCTCATCATCGACGGCATCTTCGAGGGCGTGGGCAGCGTGCTGAGCTTCCTGCCCATCATCGTGGTGATGTTCCTGTTCCTGTCGCTGATGGAGGACAGCGGCTACATCGCGCGGGTGGCGTTCTTCATGGACCGGCCGCTGCGGAAGATCGGGCTGTCCGGCAAGAGCATCGTCTCCATGCTGATCGGCTTCGGCTGCACGGTGCCCGCGGTGATGTCCACCCGCACCCTGCCCAGCGAGCGCGACCGCCGCATGACCATACTGCTGACCCCCTTCATGAGCTGCACCGCGAAGCTGCCCATCTACTGGTTCTTCGTGGACACCTTCTTCCCGAAGCACGGCTGGCTGGTGGTCATCGAGCTGTACGTGGCCGGCATCGTGGTGGGCGTGGCGGCGGCGGCGCTGTACAAGCGCACGCTGTTCAAGGGCGAGCCGGTGCCGCTGGTGCTGGAGCTGCCGAACTACCGCCTGCCGAGGCCGCGCAACGTGCTCCAGCTCCTGTGGGAGAAGGCCCGGGACTTCCTCCAGCGGGCGTTCTCGGTGATCCTGGTTGCCACCATCGCCGTGTGGTTCCTGTCCAACCTGGACTTCCGCTTCAACATCGTCGAGGCCGAGCACAGCATCCTCGCCGCCGTGTCCAGCGTCATCGCGCCCATCATGCGGCCGCTGGGCCTGGGCGACTGGCGCGTGGCCACGTCCCTCATCTCCGGCTTCATGGCCAAGGAGTCCGTGGTGTCCGTCATGGGCATGCTCTTTGGCGGCGAGACCGGCGTGGCCGCTTACATGACGCCCCTGGCAGCCGCCTCCATGCTGGTGTTCAGCCTGCTGTATACCCCCTGCGTCGCCGCCGTGGCCTCCGTCAAGCGGGAGCTCGGGGCCAAGTGGGCCGCGGGCGTGGTGGTCTGGCAGTGCGCCGTGGCGTGGATCGCCGCGGTCGTCGTGAGGGTCGTGGGACTGCTGTTGGGGATGATCTAATAAAACGATAAATTAATCTTCCTCTGGAAGATTGATTTATCCGCTGCGCGTTTACATATAATCAGGAGCGGGGAGGCACACATGAAACTGATCGACATCGTCCTGATCGCCGTCCTGGCGGCGGTGATCTTCCTGGCCGTGCGGCGCACGGCGCGCGTGCGGAAGTCGGGCGGCTGCGGCTGCGGGTGCCCGGGCTGCACGGGTTCAAGCTGCGCAGGCAAGGCGAATACCAACCGAAAGTAGGAGGTCAACATGGCAAGACCCACGTCCAATCAATCCATCGAGGATTACCTGGAGGCCGTACTGGTCATCCAGCAGCAGAACGGCCACTGTCGCTCCGTCGACGTGGCGAACCGGCTGGGCTTCACGAAGGCCAGCGTCTCCGTGGCGGTGGCAAACCTGTCCCGCATGGACTACCTGCACAAGCTGGCCAACGGCGACCTTGTGCTGACCGACGCGGGTCGACAGTACGCGGCCTCGGTGCTGGACAAGCACCGCCTGCTCACCAGCGCCCACGAGCGGCTGGGCGTGCCCGGCGACATCGCCGAGGCCGACGCCTGCAAGATCGAGCACGACATCAGCGAGCAGACCTTCGACCGCCTGCGCGAGTGGTACGCGCGGTGCGAGGAGGCCTGACACGACAGGAGGACAAGGGCAGGCGCGACGCCTGCCCTCCGGCGTTTTACGCCAGTCACCAGTCATCAGGCACCAGGCACCAGTGGGGGACGACCTCTCCGCCGACTTCGTCGGCACCTCCCCTGACAGGGGAGGCAAGAGGGTCACGGTTCAGCGCGGCAGCCTTGCCTCTCCTTTCAGGAGAGGTGGAATTTGCGTAGCAAATGACGGAGAGGTCGTTCTCCCTAATCCCTATTCCCTAATCCCTATTCCCTAATCCCTATTCCCTAATCCCTGTTCCCTACTCCCTGAATGTAAATGATTATTGAACATTTCCCCCTCCCGGATTGCCGTTTTCACCAACGTGTGCTATAATCTACGGGAAACATCCGGAATGGAGGACATCGACATGGATATGAAGAAGCTTTTGAGCCTGGTGCTGGCCCTGGCGCTCATGCTGGGCGTCGCCGCCCTGGCGGAGTCCGAGGACCTGCAGGCGGCGCTGGACGCGGCCAACGAGCGCATCGCGGCGCTGGAGGCCGAGGTCGAGAAGTACAAGCCCTTCTATGACCAGCAGATCATCGCCGAGTACGGCGAGGACGGCATCGTCTGGAAGGCCGACGTGGAGGCCCAGTACCAGGAGGCCGCCGCCATGTACGCCCAGTACGGCATCCCGGTGGACGACTACGCCGCCGAGATCAAGCAGAGCATCGTCGAGGGCATGGTGCAGGACGGCGTGCTGGACGCCAAGGCCGCCGAGCTTGGCATCGGCCAGCCCGACGAGGACACCCTGGCCGACCTGACCGCCAAGGCCCAGGAGGACTTTGAGACCTACGTCTCCTACTACACCAGCTACTTCGCCACCGAGGGCGCCACCGACGAGGAGAACCGCCAGGCCACCATCGACGGGCTGAACGGCGCGGGCATCTCCGCCGACTCCCTGCTCAACGATCGCCTCGAGTCCTACGCCAGCGAGCAGCTCCACGACTACGTGACCAAGGACGTGACCGTCACCGACGAGGACGTGCAGGCCAAGTACCAGGAGATGATCGAGGCCGACAAGGAGGACTACGCGGACGACTACAACTACATCTCCGCCAAGACCTCCGGCGACGCGACCATCGCCTGGAACCCCGAGGGCTACCGCACCGTCAAGCACGTGCTGGTGAAGTTCAGCGACGACCAGGCCAGCCAGTACAACGACCTGCACAGCGCCCTGGACAGCCTGAACGACGAGCTGGCCGCGCTGGACGAGGCCGAGAACGCCGAGACCACCGACGAGGCCGCCGAGACCGAGAACGCCGAGGCCGCTGACGACGAGGCCGAGCCGGAGGAGCCCCCCCGCACCCGCGAGGAGATCCAGACCGACATCGGGACCATCGGCGCGTCCCTGGAGGCGCTGTATTCCGAGCTCATGCCCAAGGCCCAGGAGGTCGTGGACGCCTTCAACGGCGGCAAGGACTTCGACAGCCTGATTGCCGAGTACGGCGAGGACCCCGGCATGCAGGCCGAGCCCGGCGCCACCGAGGGCTACCCCGTGGCCGAGGGCGTCACCTATTGGGACCCTGCCTTCACCGAGGGCGCCATGTCCATCCCTGAGATCGGCCAGATCAGCGAGCCGGTCCGCGGACAGAACGGCATCCACATCATCTACTACCTGGCCGACATCACCCCCGGCGACGTGCCCTTCGAGGAGATCAAGGACGGCGTCGAGGCCGCCGCGCTGGAGTCCAAGATCAGCGACACCTACGACGCGCAGGTCCAGGCCTGGGTCGAGGAGGCCAACGCCACCTACCACATGGAGAACCTGGACTGATCCATAAAAAAACATCGCCCCGCCGCGTCGCGGGGCGATGTATTTTATTAAGAGGCATTGATCACGGCTTCTTCGCGGAGATCAGGTATTCATACAGGGCTTTGTTGCAATTCCGCTTTCGCACGACTCTGTATTGGGCATCGACGAATCCCGCGCTGTGCAGCATGTCCGCATAGGCCCGCTCCGACGGCACGGTGTTGCCGTAGAAATTTGAGTTCCCGACGATGTAGTGGACCGTCCCGCCCGACGCGATATGTCGAAAGACCGTCTGGAAATGCAGCGCCATATCGTCAAAGTACTTCAAGACGTAGTTTGCCATCAGCCCCGCCGATTTGTTGTCGGCCTCAGCGATCCTGTCGGCGGTCTCCAGGATATAAGAGGGTATCGCTTCGGTCTTTGCTTTCCAGCTCGACAGCCTGCTGGTCGCGGTGCCCCATGTGCCGCCGATCGTGGCCCAGTCAAGGTCGCTGGCCTCGTCGGCGGAGGACAGGTAGTCCAGCCAATACATGTAGGGGCGCAATTCGCGGATGTAAGAGATCCTGTTCGGATAGGGAGGCGAGGTGATGACGGTGTCGAACCGTATCCCATCCTCCTTCAATGCGGTCGAGTCCGCGTTATAGATCCTGACCGCGGCCGAGGGCTGGACCTGAAGCGTCTCGGCCATCGAAAAGCAGATCTCTATAAAGCGCTGCTTCGTGGCGGCTTCGTCGAATACGGCTTCGCTTTTATCGTCGTTGAAGGATGTCGACACGTGATCAAAGGCTGCGTTGGAGATGGAGATCAGTATCCTGCAAAATGCCACCTTTAATAAATCGCGTACGTCCGCGTTCCTGACGGACCAGATGCCGGTCTTCAGCTTTGACAGAAATGACAACTGACCCTGGCCCCACCACCGTTCGATATGCGCTATGGGGGGATAGGGGACTGGAGCAAACTCGTTCAGGGAATTGACGATCTCCGTCGCTTTGCTGCGCAGCGCGTAGGGGATGCTGATGTCATAAACGCGCGTCTTGACCCCTGCGAACCAGGCCAGAAAGGGATTGATGTCGTAGGCGACAGACATGATCCCTCGATCGGCGCAGACCAATTCGGTGGTCCCGGTGCCCGAAAAGGGCTCCAAAACGCAATTGGGCTTGTATTTGAGTTCGGATAAGACGGATTCCACCATCCGCACGGAATAGGCCGGCGTCAAGCGAAGCCAGCCATGCCGCCCCATCGACGTATTATACTTATAGGTCAAGTGGGCGTTTTGCCGCGCAGTGTTCTCTATAAAGTCCGAAGCGGTGTCGAACATCGAGATCTGTCCGATGCTTTGCCTGGTCCCCATCATTCCGCCCTCATCAGCTTTGTCAATATCTCCTGGACCTCCGCCTGGAAAAACGCTTGGTTCTCGACCATAAAAGCCGCAAGGTCAAAACCGACGACGTTCCTGAAGAAGCTATATGTGGACACGTGCGCCATCCCGTCAAGGCGGCCGCGCAGCAAGGCCCATTTTGCCTGCTGGTAGCGAATTGCGATGTCGTCGTCGATCTGCGAGGACATGACCATCAGGCAGGGTATGTAGCCGTTCGCATAGGCATTGGAGGCGTTGGTGAGATCCGCGCTCTGTCGCTTTGAATCCTTGCTCTTATAGCCCTGCCGGACCTCAAAGACGATCCCGGACATGGCCCCTTGAAGGGCATCCGTAAGCTCCAGCTGCGCGGCGATCGCCTGCTTCCAGTCGATGACGCGCCTTCGGGCTTCGGGATCGCGAACGGCGTCGAACAGGATCCGGCCGTCCAGGGACAAAGTCCGCGTCTTTCCATTCACGCCCCTGATCTTGTAGGACCAATTCGCTTCCTCCTCGGTCAAGCCAAGGCAGTCCATGAAAATGACCCTGACCAATCGCTCGCAGCCGATCCCGATCTGTCGGTAAAGGCTCGTGATCCCGCCCGCCGCCTTGTGGGCCGCGTACATCAACGGGTCGTCCAAGCCAAGCCAGCTATAAAAGGCGTCGGAACCGTATAAGGCCTTGAATTCGGGCAGGGAAAAGCCGTCCTTCTTATTGTGCCCGAATTTTGGCGTATAGTGCGCGCTTTCACGAATGGGAGAGATGAAAATCTCGCGATACCGGGCAATACTATCCATGGTCGAACCCCCTGTCGAGTGTGTGCGCCGCGCTGCTTCCAGTATATCACAGCGCCATGGAAAACACAAGTTAGTCTGAAGGTTCAGAAATTGCGCTCATTCCCTGCCGCTCCGCTCGAACAGCCCGTGGGTCTCCCCCTCGGGGCTGACGCGGACGGTCTGGACGTAGCGGCCGCTGTCCAGGGCGAGGTAGGCGGTGACCCGCCGGGCGGCGTAGCGGTAGAGCTCGTCGAGGCTGACGCGGTCGTCGTCGTTGGCGTCGGCCAGCAGGTCGCCCCGGGCGGCGCGCTCGATGCTCCAGCCGCAGCCCTCGCACACGGCCCGGGCGAACACGGTGGCCATGTCGCTCTCGCCGCCGTCGCCGAAGCCGATGCGGTAGCTGTCCTGCTCCACGGAGGCCGAGGCCAGCACCCGGTAGCGGCTCGAATCGAACACCGACGGCCCCGCCGCGCCGCCGAACACCCCGTCGATGCCCGCGAGGATGTCGGCGGTGGTCCCGGCCCGGCCGATGATGCCGCCGCTGCCGCAGCAGTCCGCCAGCACCACGAGCTCCCCCGGCACCCGGTCCAGCGCCAGCCGCAGCTCCTGGGCGGTGAGTATGGAGCCGTCGTACATCTGGAAGCAGGTCATGCCGTCGGCGTAGAAGCCGTGGCAGGTGATGTAGAACACGGCCACGTCCCCGTCCGCCGCGCCGTCGAAGGCGTCCGCGATGGCCTTGAGCACGCCGTCGCGGGACACGTCCAGCGCGGTGGCGACCTCGAAGCGCTCGCCGCCCATGGACAGGTGGTTCAGCATGCTGCGCATGCCCGCCACCGAGTTGGCACTGCCCAGCCGGGGCGAGGCTACCGTGGCGGCGTAGTTCTGCTCGCCCACCAGCAGGGCGCGGTAGCGCCTGGGCGCGGGGCGCACCTCGATGTCGCAGGACGCTCTGAACCCGCCGTCCACGGTGGTCAGCGTCACCGACGCCGCGCCCTCCTCCAGCGCCTTGAGCTCGCCGTCCCCGGACAGGGCCACGATGCCCGCGGCGGGGTCCACCGCGAAGGTCACCCCCGGCTCCGAGGCGTTCTTGGGCACGATCTCCCACTCGAGGGCCGCCGTCTCCCCGGCGTCCAGCTCCAGCCGCTCGTCGGCCAGCCGCACGCCCTCCACGGGCACCCGGGAAACCTCCACGCGGCACCGCGCCCGCAGCGCGCCCGCGCCGTAGGCGGTGATGACGGCGTTGCCGGGATGGACGCCGGTCACCACGCCGCCCTGGGTCACCCGGGCCACGGCGGGGTCGGAGGACTCCCAGAACACCGCGCTGGCCGCGCCCTCGGGGCTGACCGTGGCGGTCAGTCGGCGGGACTCCCGGCCGTTCAGGTGGAGCGCGCTCTCCGACAGCAGCAGCGCCTCCGGCAGGCCGCCCTCGCCCTGGGCCGTCATCAGGCTGTACATGCCCGTGCCCCCGTTGGCCGCGGACACCCGCACCCGGTAGGCGCGGCCCGCGCGGGGCATGAAGTCCATCAGGAACGCGCCGCCCGCCGTGCGCGTGGCCTCGGCCAGCAGGCGTCCCGATTCGTTGAACAGGCTGGCCTCCAGTTGAAGCCCCTCCTCCGTGGGCAGGCCAGCCAGCACCACCGGGTCGCTGACCGCCGCGGTGATGGAATACCAGTGCACGTCCCCCGACCGAGCGATGGCCTTGGAGTAGCCGTCGCCCGCGGCGTTCAGCGCCATGGGCAGTTCGAAGCACCGGCTCAGCGCGTGGCGGGCCACCTCTACCCGGGCCTGGCCCGATCCCGACAGCGCCAGGGTGTAGGTCGCGCCCGCGGACAGGCGCTCGGAGATGGGCGCGAGGCCCGCGTCGCCCTCGGCCAGCAGTTCGTCGCCCAGCCACAGCGCTGCATGATAGGAGGTCTCCGTCTCGCCCGCCGGGAACACGCAGATGTCGTACACGCTGCCCGAGGGCGGGGTGAAGTCGTAGACCTGCTCGCCGCGGCTCAGGTCCACCAGCGTGAGCGCGCCCGTCGGCAGCGCCGCCGCGGCCCCCTCCGCGCATGCCAAACAACACGCCGCGAGCAGCGCCGTGCATAGCAGGGAGAGGAGGGTCTTGCGCATCTCAAAGGCTCCTTGTGTATGAGAGTGGAGATTGGAGAGTGGAGAGTGGAGCTAAAGTTACTCTACCTCATCCGTCTCGACCTTCGGTCGATCCACCTTCCCCTGATAGCAGTCGCGCCACTGCCAAAGGCAGGCGCGACCAGCCGGGGCGCATCCTACGGATGCCAGCCCCGTGCTGCCGCCGCTTCCGCTTCGCGGAGTAGCGGCGGTGCATAAAAGGGGAAGGCATGGGGAGCGATGCCAAAAGCCTTCCCCTTTAGGGGAAGGTGGCGCGAAGCGCCGGATGAGGTCGGGTAACTCAATTTCCCATTTCCCATTCCCCATTAATCCAGATATTCTTCCTTCACATACCCCTCGTCCTCCGCCGTCTTGACGGGGACCCAGCCGTCCGCGTCGGCGTCGCCGGTGACGATGACCTGCCGGCCCTTGTCGAGGATGTCGACCACGCGGGCGGCGGTGGTGGGGCGTTCCCGGAGGTTGAGGGTGGTGGCGTTGACGGTGCCGATGTGTTCGCCGTCCTTCAATTCGGGCAGCGGCAGCGGGGTGGGCAGGGGCGTGGGCTTGGGCCGGGCCGCGCCGATGGGCTCGCCCGCGGCGTCGAGGCTGTACAGGCCGCTCTCGGGCCACTCCATGCGCTCCACGGACATGCCGGGGTAGTAGAACCCCAGTATCTCCATGAAATCCATGTCGTGCCCGCCGGCCATCTGCTGGGCCCCGCGCTGGCTCATGCCCACGCCGTGGCCGAATCGCCGCATCACCAGCCGGAAGGCCGGGTTGCCGTCCAGCCCGTCGATGGTCTCCACGGAGATCAGTTCGCAGTCCGCGCCGTTCAAGCCCAGGGACAGGCCGTCCTTGATGTCGTCGAACACGGACAGCACGACGCGATAGGTGTCCTCGGCCTCCACCCACTTCTCCGGCGCGGGGGCCTCGGCCATGGCCGAGGTGGGCTTGACGGTGGCCGTCGGGGAGGCGGACGCCGCCTGCGTGGCGGACGCCGCCTGCGTGACGGACGGCGAGGCGGACGGCGACGCGGACGG
>JAFUWR010000186.1 GCA_017471125.1 Clostridia bacterium
ACGCTGGACATCGGCGCGGACAAGCAGATCGACTACTTTGAAATGCCCAAGGAGGAGAACCCGGCGCTGGGCAACCGCGCGCTGCGCATCTGCCTGAACCGACCGGAGATCTTCAAGACCCAGCTGCGTGCGCTGTACCGCGCCTCCGCCTTCGGCAAGCTGGGCATCATGTTCCCGATGGTCACCAGCGTCTGGGAGGTCAAGGAAGCCAAGAAGATGTGCGAGCTGGTCAAGAAGGAGCTCACCGAGGAGGGCAAGCCCTTCGCCGACGACGTGCAGATCGGCATCATGATCGAGACCCCCGCCGCCGCCGTCATGAGCGACCGGCTGGCCAAGCTGGTGGACTTCTTCTCCTGCGGCACCAACGACCTGACCCAGTACACCCTGGCCTGCGACCGCCAGAACAACGACCTGGGCCGCTTCTTCAACCCCCATCACCCCGCGGTGCTCAGGCTCCTCAAGATGGTCTGCGACAACGCCCATAAGAACGGCGTCTGGGTCGGCATCTGCGGCGAGCTGGGCGCGGACCTCGAGCTCACCGAGACCTTCCTCTCCATCGGCATCGACGAGCTCTCCGTCTCCCCCAGGAGCGTGCTGCCCCTCCGCCAGAAGATCCGCGAGACCACCGTCTCCGAGATCAAGGAAAAGACCCTCGCCGACCTGCTGAGCGACGAGGTCACCCTCTGACCGACATGCGCAAGCCCCCGCGCCGCCAAGCGGCGCGGGGGCTTGTCATGTCCGATCCTCATCTCCCATAGAACGCGGGCTTCTCGCCGCTGACGATGGGCTCGACCCTGCCGGAGGTCTGGGCGGCCACCAGCGCGTCGGCGGTGAGCTCGGCCACGTAGCCGTCCCAGGCGGTGGGCCCTTCGACCACGCCGCGCAGGGCGGCGTCCACCCAGTCGGCGATCTCGGTGTCGTAGGCGTCGATGAAGCGGCGCATCCAGTTGTCCTCGATCTTGGTGGAGAGCTGGCCGTTCTTGCGCACCACGGGCCAGGAGGGGGCGGGCATGTGGATGACGCCGTCCTCGCAGACCACCTCGCAGTTGATGTCATAGCCGAACCTGCAGTTGACGAACACCTCCAGCGCCACCACGACGCCGGCCTTGGTCCGCAGCAGCATGAGCTGGGGGTCCTTGAGCCCTTCGTGGGCGTTGACGGTGTTGCGGGGATAAATGACCTCGGCGCTGTCCCACACGTCCCCGATCAGCCACTGGAGCACGTCGATCTCGTGGATGGCGGTGTCCGTGACGGCCATGGCGGTGGTGTAGCTGTCATCCACGCCCGCGGCGCGGTGGGTGCACTTCACCAGCAGCGGCGCGCCGAAGTCGCCGGAATCGAGCAGCTCCTTGACCTGGTTGTAGCCCTTGTCGTAGCGGCGCATGAAGCCCACCTGGACAAGCTGCTTCCCGCCGGCGACCTCCGCATCCACGATCCGCTTGCAGTCCGCCGCGGTAGTGGCCAGGGGCTTTTCGCAGAACACCGGCTTGCCCGCGGCCACAGCCTGGAGCACCGGCTCCGCGTGAGCGAAGCCCGGCGTGGTGACCAGCACGGCGTCCACGTCGGCGGCGTTGATCAGCGCCGCGGAATCCGGCTCGATCCGCGCCCCGCACAGCGCCGCGGCCTTTTTCGCGCTGTCCTCGAACACGTCCGTCACCGCCACGACCTCCGCCGCGGCGATCTTGTGGGTGATGCGCTTGATGTGCTCACGACCGATGGCGCCGCAGCCTACGACGCCGACCCTCAGCTTCTTATCCATGTTTTTCCGCCTCCCGAGCGTATTTTTTATCGCTGTCCCCATTCTACCACGCCCCGGCCGCATGCCCATAGAAGAAAACACTTGAATAATTAGCACAAAATGATAAAATGGATGTGGGAGGCGACAGACCATGGCCGAGACGTACTTTGACTTTCCGCTGACGGGCGGCGAGCGCATCTGCGTGCAGCGCTACGAGCGCACGGGGCAGATCGACCACATCCTGCCGGACGGCACGGTGCCGGGGCACTGTCACGCCTTCTTCGAGCTGGTGCTGATCCTGCGCGGGAGCTGCGAGCACGTCTACCAGGGCGCGTCTACGGCGCTGCTGCCGGGGGACCTGTTCATGATCCCGCCCCACCGCAGCCACGCCTACCGCTTCCACGAGGACGTGGACCACATCAATTGCCAGTTCTACGGCGACGCCCTGCCCGCCGAGTGGCTGAACGACGTGCAGGCCCTGCGCTACGACCGGCTCCAGCAGCGGCGCGGCGCGACCTCCTTCGAGGGGCTGGCCGACATCAACCGGCAGGGCATCCTCCACCTGGACCACGAGGAGACCGCCGCCCTGCGCGGCCTGTTCATGGAGATGCTTGCGGAGCTGGTCGGCGGTAGGCCCGACGCCGGGCGCATGCAGCGGTGCCTGCTCCAGGTGGCGCTGGCGCGGCTCTCCCGGGTCCAGGCCCACCAGTTCGCCTCCGGCGGCGACCAGGACGGCTGGAAGCGGGACATGATCGGCGACGCCCTGGCCCGGTTCGAGCGCGACCTCTCCGCCGCCGTGGACATCCCCGACCTGGCCCGGCGCTGTCACGTGTCCACCAGCTACTTCCGCGCCATTTTCCGCGATGTCACCGGCCTCCCGCCCCGGCAGTACCTGAACCGCATGCGCGTCGTCCGCGCCGTGGAGCTGCTGAGCCGCGAGGGCTTGAGCGTCAGCGCCACCGCCGAGCGCGTGGGCATCTACGACCCCAACTACTTCTCCCGCCTCTGCAAGCAGCTCACTGGCTATCCCCCGTCGCACTTCCTGAAAAGATAGCAAATTTGAGTTTTACAAAAAGGCATGATTGTGGTAAAATGCTCATAAGATAAGGATCGGCTCTGAGGTGGAAATTTTGTCCCGACCACGCGCCCACGCGGCTAAAAGAGATGCAGGATTATAGGGACGCCTGCCAGAGCCGATCCGCGTCCCACAGGACAAGCGTATACACAGTGTTTGATGATGGGGTTCCCCCTCTCCGCCCTTCAGGCACCTCTCCCCCTCACGGGGGCGAGGCAAGGTATCTTCGTACTTGGCTCCCCTTCCAGGGGAGCTGGCACGCGAAGCGTGACTGAGAGGTCGTCCCCCTGTCAGACATCCCACAGGAAAACCGCCGTCAAGGCGGTTTTTTTGTATACAAAAACCCCCGCTCCAACAGTGTTGGAGCGGGGGTCATCTTGTGCGTCAATTAGTCGCCCAGGATCTTGGTGACGACGCCGGAGCCGACGGTACGGCCGCCCTCGCGGATAGCAAAGCGGAGGCCTTCCTCGCAGGCGATGGGGGTGATCAGGGTCACTTCCATGTCGATGTGGTCGCCGGGCATGACCATCTCAACGCCCTCGGGCAGCTTGATATCGCCGGTAACGTCGGTGGTGCGGAAGTAGAACTGGGGACGATAGCCGTTAAAGAAAGGGGTATGACGGCCGCCCTCTTCCTTGGTCAGCACGTACACCTGGCCGACGAAGTGGGTGTGGGGATGGATGGAGCCGGGCTTGGCCAGGACCTGGCCGCGCTCGATCTCGGTGCGCTGCACGCCGCGGAGCAGGACGCCGATGTTGTCGCCAGCCTCGGCGTAGTCCAGCAGCTTGCGGAACATCTCGACGCCGGTAACGACGGTGGTGCGCTTCTCATCGGTCAGGCCGACGATCTCGACCTGGTCGGACATCTTCACGACGCCGCGCTCGACACGGCCGGTGGCCACGGTGCCGCGGCCGGTGATGGAGAACACGTCCTCAACAGGCATCAGGAAGGGCTTGTCGGTGTCGCGCTCGGGATCCGGGATGTAGGCGTCCACGGCGTCCATCAGCTCGAAGATGCACTGGCACTCGGGGGTGCTCTTGGCGTCCTTGCCGGCGGTCAGGGCTTCCAGGGCCAGCAGGGCGGAACCCTTGACGATCGGGATGTCGTCGCCCGGGAACTCGTACTCGTTGAGCAGCTCGCGGATC
>JAFUWR010000187.1 GCA_017471125.1 Clostridia bacterium
CTGCATGGACGAGTTCGGCGTCAAGGGCTACGTCTGCCCCGAGAACTTCGAGCGCCTCCGCCGGTGCGAGGCGCTGGCGAAGGAAAAAGGCCTCACCGTCCCCGAGGTCGCCATGGCCTGGATCTTCAACCAGCGCGCCCTCGACGTTTACGCGCTCACCGCGCCGACGAAGCGGGAACATATGAAAACCAATGTAAAGGCAAGTGAAATCGTATTGACTGCGGAAGAATGTAAGTGGTTGGACCTGGAATAATGACCCATATAAAAAAGGAGCGCCGAAGCGCTCCTGATTTATTTACATCAGGCTCCTGTACAGGCCCTTGATCTCCTGCACATTGGTGTCCCTCGGGTTGCCGGGGCAGCAGGCGTCGGCGAAGGCGGACTCGGACAGGAACTGCACGTCCTCCTCCTTGAGGATGCCCTTGAGGTCCTGGGGGATGCCCACGTCCTTGGAGAGCTGCTTGACGGCGGCGATGGTGGCGGCGCAGGCCTGCTCGTCGTCCATCATGTCGATGCCGGGCACGCACATGGCCTTGCCGATGGCGCGATAGCGCTTGCCGGCCACGGGCGCGTTGTACTCGAGGCCCGTGGGCAGTATGATGGCGCAGGCGACGCCGTGGGGCGTGTCATACAGGGCGGACAGGCCGTGGGCCATGGAGTGGACGATGCCCAGGCCGACGTTGGAGAAGCCCATGCCCGCGATGTACTGGCCCAGTGCCATGCCCTCGCGGCCCTCGGGGGTGTTCTGCACCGCGCCGCGCAGGTTGGCGGCGATCAGGCGGATGGCCTCCAGATGGAACATGTCGGAGATGGCGCAGGCGCCCTTGGTGATGTAGCCCTCGATGGCGTGGGTCAGGGCGTCCATGCCGGTGGCGGCGGTCAGGCCCTTGGGCATGGAGGACATCATGTCGGGGTCCACCACGGCGATCTCGGGGATGTCGTTGGTGTCCACGCAGACGAACTTGCGCTTCTTCTCCACGTCGGTGATGACGTAGTTGATGGTGACCTCCGCGGCGGTGCCGGCGGTGGTGGGCACGGCGATGGTGAACACAGCGTGCTTCTTGGTGGGCGCGACGCCCTCGAGGGAGCGCACGTCGGCGAACTCGGGGTTGTTGATGATGATGCCGATGGCCTTCGCGGTGTCCATGGAGGAGCCGCCGCCGATGGCGATGATGCAGTCCGCGCCGCTTGCCTTGAACGCCTCGACGCCGGTCTGCACGTTCTCGATGGTGGGGTTGGGCTTGATCTCGCTGTACACGGCATACGCGAACCCGGCCTTGTCCAGCAGGTCGGTGACCTTGGAGGTCACGTTGAACTTGATGAGGTCCGGGTCGGAGCAGACGAACGCCTTCTTGTAGCCGCGGGCGGTCAGCTCGGGCACGATGTTCTCGATCGCGCCGCTGCCGTGGTAGGAGATGGTATTGAGGACGATGCGGTCAGCCATGGGTAAAACACTCCTTTTACGCTTTCTACAACGGATCATTCCGCTGTTTTCTCAATTGTATACCAGCAGGGTGGAATTGTCAACGGATAATTATTTTTCGGGGAGGTCCCGAGTTACATTTACAAAACCGGGAATAATGTGTATAATGATATGACAAGATATATGGAGGTGTCACCCATGAAAAAGCTGTCCGTTAAAAAGGGCATCCCCTGCATGGCGTGTCTGAGCTGTGTGCGGGCGTGCTCCGAGGCTTTCTACAAGGTCTTTGACCCGGCCAAGAGCTGCATCCAGATCGTGGACAACAAAGGCGAGGCCAAGGTCAAGACCTGCATCCAGTGCGGCAAGTGCGCGCGCACCTGTCCCAACGGGGCCATCACCCAAAACCCCAAGACCGGCGTGTACATGATCAACAAAAAGACCTGCACCGGCTGCGGCGAGTGCGTGAAGGTCTGTCCCATGCAGGTGATGACACTCGGCGAGGTCGCCACCAAGTGCATCGCCTGCGGCATCTGCGCCAAGGCCTGCCCGATGGAGCTGCTCGAGGTCATCGAGAAGTAACATAAGGGAGTAGGCAGTAGGCAGTAGGGAGTAGGGGAATGGTGGTATCCATATTTATCACCGTTCCCCATACCCGGCGGAAAGGCACCTGCGCTCATGGGGGCGGAGGCGCTCTTTTGACGCAAATGATCGAAAGAGGTGTGCGGTTTGCAGGAAGCGTTGAACCATTTGAAGGAAAAGCTGAACGAGGAGAACTACATCGCGGACGACGCGCTGGCGGCGACGCTGTATATCGCCATGAAGCTGAATAGGCCGCTGCTGATCGAGGGCGCGGCGGGCGTCGGCAAGACCGAGGTGGCCAAGGCCGCGGCCCGGGCCTTCGGGCGGGAGCTGGTCAGGCTCCAGTGCTACGAGGGGCTGGACGAGTCCAAGGCGCTCTACGAGTGGAACTATCAAAAGCAGCTATTGGCCATCCAGATGGACAAGGGCGTGGGCGCGGCGAAGGTGGAGGACCTGTTCGGGGAGGAATACCTGCTCGAGCGGCCGCTCTTGAAGTCCATCCGCTCCAAGGAGCCCGTGGTGCTGCTCATCGACGAGATCGACAAGGCCGACGCGGAGTTCGAGGCGTTCCTGCTGGAGCTGCTGAGCGAGATGCAGGTCACCATCCCCGAGTACGGCACCGTCCGCGCCCGAAGCGTGCCCTTCATCGTGCTCACCAGCAACCACACCCGGCCCCTGTCCGAGGCGCTGCGCCGCCGCTGCGCGTACCTGTACCTGGAATACCCGGACGTGCGGCGGGAGATCGCCATCCTCCGGGCCAAGCTGCCGGGGCTGAACGAGGCGCTGGCCGCGCAGGTGGCCCGGGCCGCGGCGTACCTGCGGCAGTCCGACGCGGTCACCAAGAAGCCCTCGGTGGCCGAGTCGCTGGACTGGGCCGAGGCGCTGATGGCGCTGGGCGCGGAGGAGCTGGACGAGGACAGCGCCGCCCAGACCCTGGGCTTCGCCCTCAAGAACAACGACGACATCCGGGAGATCGTGAACGATGCTGATTTTATCCGGTCAATCCTCTGACCGCCGCCGCCACTACGGGCACGACCACTGCGGCGCGTGCGGGCACGGCGCGGAGCATGTCTGCCATCACCACGGCGAGGGACATTGTCAGCACCACCACAGCCCGGAGGACGTGCTCTACGACCGCATGGTGCGCTTCGTCAACGACCTGCGCGCCCAGGGCATGACCGTGGGCATCCGGGAGACGGGCGACATGCTGGAGGCGCTAAACCTGGTGGGCTTCGAGGACAAGCAGACCGTCCGCGCCGTCATGCGAAGCATACTGGCCGGGGACCAGCGGGAGCAGGAGACCTTCGACCGGCTGTTTAATCTGTACTTCGTGTCCCTGGAGGAGTTCGAGCGCAACCGGCAGGCCATGGCCCAGGCCCAGCAGGAGCTTGAGGCGCGGCGGCGGGAGCTGGAGGAGACGCTGTCCGTCAACGGCAAGCCCATCGAGCTTCGCGAGGACCTGAAGGACGTCTACGCCAAGATGCCCCAGTCCGAGCGCGACCGGCTCCAGGACATCGTGGACAAGTTCTCCGGCAAGATGGAGCACGCGCCGAAGCTGTACGAGGGCTTCATACGGTCGGTGTTCATGAAGAGCCTGCTGGAGCAGCAGATGGTGCTGGAGGACGCCGCCGAGGGCGCGCGGCAGTTGGACAGCGACGCGGACCTGATGTTTCGCGACATCGGCAACTTCAAGGACTCGGAGATCCCCAAGGCGTACCAGCTCATCGACCAGGTGACCCGGCGCATCAACGGTGAGATCACCGCCCGGCGCAGGGCCGCGGGCCGGTCGGCGGCGCTGGACTTCCGACGCACGCTGCGGGCGGGACTGTCCACCGGCGGGGCACTGTGCAGGCTCAAGTATAAGAAGAAGCACAGCCGCCGCAAGCGCGTCGTGATGCTCTGCGACGTGTCCGGGTCCATGCTCCAATTCTCCGAGTTCGCCATACGGTTCATCAAGTCCCTGGCCGAGGTGTCCGACCACTCGGAGATCTTCCTGTTCTCCGAGCAGGTGCAGCGGGTGAACCCCTTCGCCCTCCAGGACATGAGCCGCTTCGGCAGCTACGTGCGCAACTCGGGCGTGTGGGGCCGGGGCACCAACGTGGGCCGGGCGCTGGAGGCGGTGATGGCCGCCAAGCCCTCGGTGCTGGGGCC
>JAFUWR010000188.1 GCA_017471125.1 Clostridia bacterium
GGCGGCGGTGCCGGTGCGCGGCGCGTCCTCGGAGAACAGCAGGGTCTGGGTGTCGCTGTCGGCGATGCCGGTGGCCTCGAGGCCCGCCGCCGACTGGAACAGCTTCACGGCGGTCTGGGTCTGGTTGCCGAACGCGCCGTCGCGGTCGCCGGTCAGGAAGCCCAGCTCATACAGCCGGTTCTGCAGCTCCAGCACCGCGTCGCTCTTGGCGCCCTTGGCCAGGGTCTCGTAGACCACGGCCTCCGGCGTGGGCGACGGCGTGGGCTCGGTCACCACGGTGACCTGCTCGCCGTTCAGTATCGCGGTCAGCTCCGCGGCGGTGGTGGCGCTCTCCAGCTGGGAGATCGAGTTGTTCACGATGCCCCACCGGGTCTGGGACGCCTCGGTGTTGTCGCTGCCGCTGGACGCCTGCGTCGCGTCCATCAATATCGCGTTGCCGATGTTCTTCTGTATGGTCTGGAGCACCGACACGAACATCGAGTCGTTCTCCAGGGGCGTGTCGGGCATGAGCGCGTCGATGGCCGCGGAGTCGTTGGTGGCGCGGTTGGCGAGGCTCAGGGAGCCCTCGGTGGCGTAGATGTTCACCAGCTCCGCGATGTAGTCCTGCTCGGTGTGGGACTTGATGAGGGAGATGCCGTCGTTGTACAGCGACTCGGTCACGCCCTCGATGGGCGCGGCGGAGGTATTGGTGCGGATGCGCCTGAACCACAGCACGCCGCCCACGATCAGTGCCGCCGCCAGCACCATGATAAGGGCCACCTTCAGGATGTCCTTCAGGCCCAGGGTGCGGCCGTAGCGCATGTCGTCGAACTCGTCCTCGCCGATGTCGTCGAACACCTCGCTCTGGCCGTCGTCGTAGCCGCCGTCCGCTGGGTATTCGTCGTAGACCTGGCCGTCCTCGGGGGTGACGTAGGCGTCCTCCTCCACGGGAATGTCCGCGCCCCGGCGGCGGCGCGCCGCCCGGCGGGTCTGGTTGGCCTCGAGCTTCTGGATGTAGTCCTCCACGCCGGCGCTGATGCCGGCCCTGCCCGTGGACTCGATGGGCCGCGAATGGAGCGGGGAGGTGTCGATGTCCTCCATCTTGAGCTCCTCCTCCACGGCGTTCAGGGTATCCTTCGCCTCCTCGGAGAGGGGCTCCGCGGGCTTCTCGGGCTTGTCCGCCTGCTGGGCGTCCGCGCCGCTGACCGCGGCGCGCATGTCGCGCCGGATGTCCTCCGGGGCGGACGCGCCCTCGTACACCGGCCGATAGGTGGTGCGGGAATCCACCGCGCCGCCCTGCTGCTGGTTTTCGGACATGGTGGTGTAGGTGGTGCGGGTATAGGCCGCTGTCGCCTGCTTCACGGGCGCGTTGGGCAGGATGTGCGCCTGCGCCGAGGTGTACGGCGTTCCCTCGAATCGGCTTTCCCCCACGGGATTGCCACAATGGGGGCATTGGCGATCCTCCATCGTCAGGGTCTTGCCGCATTTGGAACAAAACATGGCCTGGCCTCCGTTCCTCTTTTCAAATGATGCGCCGCCATGCGCCCGCGCTCTGCCGGGTCCTGACAGCTATCCATATTATTAGAACCATCCTATCATAATGATAGAATGGTTCACAACTTAAAGCAAGGTCAATATTATGACATTACTTGGAAGTTTTTAGTCTTACTCGGTCCACACCGGCGGATTGCAGTCCGGGCAGGGGCTCAGGGCCTCCAGCATGGCCTCGCGCACGGTGAGGGCGCGGCCGTTGGACTGGGTGCCGCAGACCATCTGGGCGTGGTAGCGGGAGGCGTTTCGGAACACGGCGTAGACCGTGGTGTTCAATATCTCCTCGCGCTCGGCGGCCTTCTTGGCCTCGAGCTGGTCGTCGGTCATGATGTCCTCCTCCTCGCCGCCCTCGGCGATGACCTGCGCCAGCTGCTGCTCGTACAACAGGCTCTCGATGTTGTAAAGCGCCGTCAAATTCTCCTCCGCGGGGGCCTGGGTGACCGCCACCGGGGCCACCGGCAGCGGCGTCTGGCTCGCCAGCTCCGCCCGGGGCGTCAGCAGCACGCCCAGCACCGCCATCTCCACCGTCGCCAGCGTCGTCAGCAGCATCCGGCCCCGCGCCTGGAACATCCCCCGCTGCCACATCACCAGCAGGCCCACCGGCGGCAGCACCAGCGTCAGCAGTATGATCGCGATGCCCCGGCCCGTCATCGGCCCCTGGCCCGAGGGACGGCGCAGGGTCTGGGTGGTGGTTTTGTTTCGACCGTTCATCTATGTTGTCCTCCGAACGACAGATGTTTCATTAGTGTTTCAAAAGTATTATAGTACGAATGGGCCGCGGTGTCAAGCGTCAACGCTTCACCGCTTTGACGATGATCTTTCTTAATTCCTCGTTCGGCTGGAGCACCATGATGGCGGTCCTGCCGGCGTCGTTATAGGCGACGGCGAGGGGTTCGAGGGGGCACTCCCGCTTGGTGGCCCGCTGGACCTTGGCGCCGGGGAAGCGCCGCCGCATGTCGTCGAGGGTACCGCAGGCCTGGACGCCGTTGAGCCACACGTCGGCCATGAAGCGCTCGCGGTTTCCGTAGGCGCGGCAGACGCGCAGGCAATTGCCGTCGCAGGTGTAGATGAATTTGAGCACGTACCGATCCAGCAGCAGCCACGCGACCAGCGCGCCATACAGCAGGAACAGGATCGACGAGGCGGTGCCGATCCACTGCCCGATAAAATAGAAGAAATTCGACCCGGCCAGCACCGCCGCAGCCACCAGCGCGATCAGCGCCACGCCCTTGAGGCCGGAGGGCGCGGGGTTCTCCACCCGCTGCTCAAGCATCGCCGCCCGCCTCCCCTTGAAGCCGTTCCACCAGCAGCTCCGCCGCCTTCATGGACGTTTCCATATTCGACCCGTTCACCGCCACCGCCAGGCACGCGCCCTCGTTGTACATGACGCGCATATCGAGCAGGCTTTCGAGGCTGTCCAGCTTGAGCCCGGCCATGAAGCGCGTGGTCTCGCCGGTCTCCGGGTCGGTCACCTCGCCGTAGTACGGCTCCAACTGATCGAGCCAGCCGTTTTCATAGTACGGCTCCAGCGGCTCGCACGCGCCCATCTGCACCAGGGCGTCCATGGCCTTCGCCCCGGCCAGGAACACGTCGCCCTCCCCCGCCGCCAGGCGCGTCATCAGCACCATCACGCCGGTGTAGTCCTCGTCCGGGTCGGCGAACCGCAGGCTCTCCACGTCCACCGCCCGAAGCGTCGGGTCGTAGCCCTGGGCCTCCCGCAGCACGTCCTCGGTGATGGGCTTCAGCGGCGTCACGTCCGTGTAGGCGTCCGCCACGTAGATCAGCACCCGCTGGTCCTCCGGCACCCGGGGCGTCGTCATCGTCCACAGCAGGCTCGACAGCACCGCCGCCAGCCCCATCACTACCACATAGATCACCCCGTACCGGCGGAAGTGGTCCTTTAGATTTTTCCAGGTCAAGCTCGTGTCCGGCATGATGCGCCCTCCGAATCTTCATCGCCTCGATCTCCATGATTATATCACATTCCTTTAGTCGGCACAAGAATTAACCATTTACAAACCCCTCCATTTATGATAAAATGTTACTAATTATTATGGTAGCCATATCATACATATCGGAAGGAGGAGGACGCTTTGAGAAGGACCTTTCGCGGCGGCGTCCACCCGGCGGACCACAAGGCGCTGAGCCGGGAGGCGAAGCTGCGCGAATTCGCGGCGACGGGCGAGATGGTCTACCCGCTGTCGCAGCACATCGGCAAGCCGGCGAAGGCGATCGTAAAAAAGAACGATCCCGTGCTGGTGGGCCAGAGGATCGCGGAGGCGGACGGCTTCGTGTCCGCCCACGTCATCTGCTCCTGCTCGGGCAAGGTGAAGGCGATCGAAAAGCGGCGGCTGCTCAGCGGCGCGATGCAGGACTGCATCGTCGTCGAAAACGACGGCCAGTACACCAAAATGGAGGGCTTCGGCCAGCGCGAGGACACCTACGGCATCACGCCCGCGGAGATATTGGACCGCGTGGCGGACGCCGGCATCATAGGTCTTGGCGGCGCGGGCTTCCCGACCCGTGTGAAGCTGGCCCCCAAGGACCCCATGGGCGTCAACTACGTCATCGCCAACGGCGCGGAGTGCGAGCCCTACCTGACCTGCAACGACCAGCTCATGCGGGACAAGGCCCCGGAGATCGTGGAGGGCCTGGAGCTGATGCTGAAGCTGTTCCCCAGGGCCGAGGCGGTCATCTGCATCGAGGACAACAAGCCCGAGGCCATCGCCGCCATGCGCGAAGCCGTCCGGGGCAAGCAGCGCTTCCGCGTCCAGCCCCTGGTGGCCAAGTACCCCCAGGGCGGTGAAAAGAGCCTCATCAAGGTCGTCGCCGGCATCGACTACCCCGCCTCCATGCTGCCCGCGGACGTGGGCTGCATCGTGGAGAACGTGGGCACCGTCTACGCCATCCAGCGCGCGGTCTGCTACCGGGAGCCGCTCTACTCCCACGTGCTCACGCTGACCGGCGAGGCGGTCAAGAATCCCGGCAACTTCATCGTGCCCGACGGCGCGTCCTTCGCGGAGCTGGTGGAGTTCGCCGGCGGCCTGAAGGAGGGCGCGACGCTCAAGAAGGCGCTGGCCGGCGGCCCGATGATGGGCATCGCCATGCCGTCCCTGAACGTACCCATCCAGAAGAGCAGCAACGGCCTGACCCTGCTGACCGAGGACCCGGCGGAGGCCGCCGAGGCGGAGATGACCGCCTGCCTGCACTGCGGCCGGTGCACCACCGTGTGTCCCCTGGGCCTGATGCCCCAGCTGATGGCCGACGCCTTCGCCGCCAATGACTACGACCGTTTCGAGAAAAAGCTCTACGGCCTGGAGTGCATGCAGTGCGGCAGCTGCACCTACATCTGTCCCGCCCGCAGGCCGCTGACGCAGACCTTCAAGCAGGCCAAGGCGGAGATACTGGCGCGCAAGCGCGCCGAGGCAGGAGGTAAAAAATGAATACGGCATTGAATCTATCCTCCGGCCCGCACGTCCGGGACAAGTGGTCGACCGCGTTCATCATGAAGCTGGTCACCCTGTCGCTGCTGCCCGCCACCATCGTGGGCGTGTGCGTCCACGGCTTCCACGCGCTCCTGGTCGTGCTGCTGTCCGTGGCGACGGCGGTGCTGTCGGAGTTCGCGTTCGACAAGCTCTGTCACAAGCCGGACACTTGGAAGGACTTCTCCGCGGTGGTCACCGGCCTGATGCTGGCCCTGTGCCTGTCCCCTTCGGCCCCGCTGCATTTGCCCATCATCGGCGCGATGTTCGCGATCTTGATCGTCAAGTGCTGCTTCGGCGGCCTGGGCAAGAATTTCCTGAACCCCGCGCTGGCGGCCCGCTGCTTCCTGCTCATCTCCTTCGGCAGCAGCATGACCCAGTACGCCATGGACGGCGTCACCGGCGCGACCCCCGTGGCCGAGCTGTTGCAGGGCAAGGCCGTGAACGTGACGAAGATGTTCCTGGGCACGGCCCCGGGCGTCATCGGCGGCTCGGTGCTGGCGCTGCTGATCGGCGGCCTGGCGCTGTGGGCGCTTGAGATCATCCACGGCGAGATCTGCTTCTCGGTCATCATCAGCTTCACCCTGTTCATCGGCATCTTCGGCGGGCAGGGCTTCGACCCCTACTACCTGGCGGCGCACCTGTGCGGCGGCGGCGTGGTGATGGCGGCGTTCTACATGGCCACCGACTACACCACCTCCCCGGTCAGCAAGTTCGGGCAGATGATCTACGGCGTCACCATCGGCGTGCTGGGCGGCATATTCCGCCTGTTCTCCGGGTCGGCGGACTCGTTCAGCTACTGCGTCATCTCCGCCAACCTGCTGACCCCCCTGATCGACATGTATATCGTGCCCGGCCCCAAGGCGTTCAAGCGCAAGGGCCACTACCAGCGCGTGACCGCCAAGACCCTGTTCCAGCACATCCCGCGGCCGGTGATCGTGCTGACGGCCATCACGCTGATCGCGGGCATCGCCCTGTCCGGCGTGTACTCGATGACCAAGGACACCATCGAGGCCGCCCACAGCCTGGCCAACGCCGCCTCCTTCCGCGCCGTGGTGCCTGACGCCGAGACCTTCGAGGCCTCCGACGCCGTGGCCCAGGCCGTGGCGGACCTGCAGGGCCAGGTCTACGGCACCTCCTTCGGCCGCGCCTACATCAACGAGGCGTACACCGGCTACGACGCCGACGGCAACGTGGCGGGCTACGTGGTCCGGGCCACCTCCTCCGACGGCTTCGACGGCGACGTGTCCATGGCCGTGGGCTTCGACCCCGACGGCGTGGTCAACGGCATCGACTTCACCGAATTGAACGAGACGCCCGGCATGGGCATGCGCGTGGCCGACCCCGAGTTCAAGGACCAGTTCAACGGCAAGGCCGTGACCCAGTTCACCCTGGGCAAGTCCGGCACCTCCACGTCCGACGACATGATCGACTCCGTCTCGGGCGCGTCCACCACCTCCGGCGCGGTGGTCAACGCCGTGAACGCGGCCATCGACTTCTTCAACAACACCATGAAGGGAGGGGCGTGAGGTGAACAAGTACGTTGAGCGCCTGTACAACGGCATCGTCAAGGAAAACCCGACGCTTATACTGATGCTGGGCATGTGCCCCACCCTGGCGGTGTCCACCCGGGCCATGAACGGCATCGGCATGGGCCTGTCCACCACGGCGGTGCTCATACTGTCCAACGTGGTCATATCGCTCCTGCGCAAGATCATCCCCGACGAGGTGCGCCTGCCCGCCTACATCGTGGTGGTGGCCTCGCTGGTGACGGTGACGGAGCTGCTGATCGAGGCGTACCTGCCCTCGCTGTACGCGGCGCTGGGCATCTACATCCCGCTGATCGTCGTCAACTGCATCATCCTGGGCCGCGCCGAGGCCTACGCCAACAAGCACGATCCGGTGCTGTCGCTGTTCGACGGCCTGGGCATGGGCGTCGGCTTCACGCTGGCCCTGACCATCGCGGGCCTCATCCGCGAGTTTTTGGGCAACGGCTCCGCCTTCGGCGTGCAGGTGCTGCCCGCGTCCATCGAGCCCATCGGCATCTTCGTGCAGCCGCCGGGAGCGTTCCTGGTCATCGCGCTGATCATCGCCATCCAGAACGCCATCGGCATCAAGACCCGCCAGCGCAAGCTGGTGGAGAGCATGGGCTGCGACGGCATTTGCGCCAACTGCGCCGCAGGCTGCGGCAAGGCTGAGGAGGTGACCGCCAAATGAAGAGCCTCATCATGATCGTCATCGCCGGCGCGCTCATCAACAACGTGGTGCTGAACCAGTTCCTGGGCATCTGCTCCTTCCTGGGCGTGTCCAAGCAGATGAAGGCGTCCGCCTCCCTGGGCCTCGCGGTCATATTCGTCATCACCATCGCCTCCGCCGTGGCGAGCCTGCTGTACGACTACGTGCTGGAGCCGCTGGGCCTGGACTTCATGAAGACCATCGTGTTCATACTGGTCATCGCGGCGCTGGTGCAGATCGTGGAGATGTTCCTGAAAAAGACCTCCCCCGCCGTCTACACCGCCCTGGGCATCTACCTGCCCCTCATCACCACCAACTGCGCGGTGCTGGGCGTGGCGCTGACCAACGTGCAGGACGGGTATAACTTCATCGAGTCCGTGCTGTCCGGCTTCGGCACCGCGGTGGGCTACACCATCGCCATCGTGCTGCTGGCAAGCATCCGCACGCGCATCCACGAGGAGGACATCCCCGCGCCGCTGCGGGGCGCGCCCATCGTGCTGATCTCCGCCGCGCTGATGTCCATCGCCTTCATGGGCTTCTCCGGCCTGTCGTTCTAAGGGGGGTGCGGACATGCAGATCATCATCGTGACAACGCTGGTCATCGCCATCGTCGGCATCGTCGTCGGCGCGGGCCTGGTGTACACCGGCAACAAGTTCCACGTGGACGTGGACGAGCGGGAGGCCGCCGTGCGCGAGTGTCTCCCCGGCAACAACTGCGGCGCCTGCGGCTACGCCGGCTGCGACGCCATGGCCGCGGCCATCGCCAAGGGCGAGGCCCCGGTGAACGGCTGCCCGGTGGGCGGCGCGCCCGTGGCCGAGCAGATCGGCCAGATCATGGGCGCCTCCGCCGAGGCGGTGGAGCGCAATGTGGCCTTCGTGCGCTGCAAGGGCACCTGCGAGGTCACCAAGAACCAGGGCAACTACGTGGGCATCCGGGACTGCCGCGCCGCGGTGCTGTCGGGCATCAACGTCACCGACTGTTCCTACGGCTGCCTGGGCTTCGGCTCCTGCGCGGCGGTGTGTCCCCAGGACGCCATCAAGGTCGTGGACGGCGTGGCCGTCGTGGACCGTCGGCTGTGCGTGGGCTGCGGGCTGTGCGTCAAGGCGTGTCCGCGGGGACTGATCGAGCTCATCCCCGAGAGCAAGCAGGTCCGCGTCCAGTGCTCCAACCAGGACCGCGGCCCCCAGGTGAAGCAGGTGTGCTCCGCCGGCTGCATCGGCTGCATGCTCTGCGTCAAGCAGTGCGAGCACGACGCCATCCATGTGGTCAATAACCTCGCCCACGTGGATTACGCCAAGTGCGTCCAGTGCGGCAAGTGCGTCGCCAAGTGCCCCGCCAAGGTCATCACGCCGGGGCTGGCGCCTGCGAATACCGAGACATCCGCATCGGCTTAACCGACCAACAGGAGGACAGCTTGAAATGCCTATTTTATGCGTATTCTACGGCATGGTCATACGCATGTATGCAGAGGGCGGCGGGCAACACCACACGCCCCACATACACGTCGTATATCAAGGCCAGGAATATCAATATGATTTTGAAGGCAACGAGTTGAACGGCCTTTCTTTGCCCCCGAATAAAAAGAAACTGCTCGACGCATGGTTGATCATGAGACGTGATGAGCTCACCGCAAACTGGGATTTGATGAGCAGCGGCGAGCAGGGCTTCAAGATCAAGCCGCTCAAGTGAGGGAGGTAAAGCCATATGACAGCCAATCGTCCGACGGCGATCGAGGTCAAGCCCATGGAGGACTACAAGCTCCTGGTGACCTTTGACAACGAGGAGCGCAAGCTGTTTGATGTCGCGCCCTACATCAAGGGCAGTTGGTTTGGACAATTGCGGGACAAGGCGACGTTTGACCGAGTCCACATCGGCGGGCTGTCCGTCGAATGGCCCGGTGGGCAGGACATCTGCCCGGACCGGCTGTACTACGACAGCGTCGCCCTGCATCCGTAGGCGCAACGCCGCTCTCAACTCCCAAATCTATCGCTCGACCAAGAAGGGACCCGGCTCGACCGGGAAGGTAAGACCCATGAACAAGAACCTACTGCGATGGGTGGTCACGGCGGTGATCCTCATAGCGGCGGTCGTCCTGCTGGGCGGCGTCGCCGGGGGCCGAAGCCTGATGTACCACCTGAAAAATCGCGGCGACCTGGGCCCGCTCACCCGGGAGGACATCGAGTACCTGAGCGTGGAGGCCCCCGAAGCCACCAGCAGGGACGGCACGGTGAACGCCGCCGACTGGGCCTCGGTGTACCCCTACATCACGCTGACCATGGGCGACAACGCCAAGAACAGCTACGTCACCGACTACCTGGAGGAGGACCCGTACCTCGTGAACATCTACGAGGGCTACGGCTTCGCCAAGGACTACGGCAGCGCCCGGGGCCACGAATACACGCTCCAGGACGTGCACGACACCCAGCGCCCCCATCCCAAGGCCAACTGCCTGACCTGCAAGACCCCGAACTTCGCCAAGCTGGTCAACGACCAGGGCGTGGGCGTGTACAGCATGCCCTTCGAGGAGGTCGAGGCCCTGATGGAGGAGAACATCAGCTGCTACACCTGCCACGCCAACGCGGCGGGCGACGCGGGCAAGCTGGTGGTCACCCATTCCTACGTCAACAAGGCCCTGGGCGACAATGTGAACGCCATCGACCCGGCCACGCTGTCCTGCGGCCAGTGCCACATCGAGTACTACTTCACTCGTGAGGATTCCGAGACCATGATGCCCTACCACGACGTGGCGTCCATGGACCCCGAGGCGATCCTGGCCTACTACGACAGCTTCGACTTCTACGACTGGGTGCAGGAGTCCACGGGCACCAAGCTGCTCAAGGCCCAGCACCCCGAGACCGAGACCTTCCTCCAGGGCAAGCACGCGGCGCTGCTGAACTGCGCGGACTGCCACATGCCCGTGGAGATGGCTGACGACGGCACCGTCTACCACAGCCACCTGCTGGTGAGCCCGCTGGAGAACGAGACGCTGCTGAGCAACTGCGCCACCTGCCACGGCGACACCGACATGGTGAAGCTGGTGCGCGGCATACAGGAGCGCGTCACCGCCCGGGAGACCGAGGTGGGCAACGAACTGTCCGACTTCAAGGACGCCCTGGCCGCTGCCGTCGCCGACGGCACCAGGACCGAGGCCGAGCTGGAGGACCTGCGCAAGCTCCACCGCGAGGCCCAGTGGTACTTCGACTACTGCTACGTCGAGAACTCCGAGGGCGCGCACAACTCCGACCTGGCCATGCGCTGCCTGGACACCTCCGAGGCCAAGATCAACGAGGCCATGGAGATGCTGTCCATGTGACCCCACCACCACCGACGCGGCATTGGGTGACCTTGCCCAATGCCGTTTTTTCGACAGGGAACGATGACTGCTATCAAACGCATGTGGCGCTTCCTCTCCTCGATGAAGTTCGCCATCCTCCTGCTGGTCGTGCTGGCGCTGGCGCGCTCGGCGGCGAGCCTGGTGACCCAGGGGCAGACCTACGCCTGGTACGCCCAGCGGTACTCCGAGCGCACGGCGGCGCTGATCGTGGCGCTGCACCTGGACGACGCCTTCCACAGCTGGTGGTTCATGCTGATCGCGGGCTTTTTGTGCGTCAACCTGCTGTGCTGCAACGTGCTCCGGCTGCCGGGGCTGATCCGCCGCACCCGTTCCGAGGCCGACCCGGACAAGGCCGTCAACGGCGACGTGTCCGTCGCGGGCGTGGCCGACCCGGAGGCGGTGTTCCGCAAGCTGGGCATGAAGCCCGTCAAGTCCGGGGACAAGCTGTTCGCCTCGAAGCACCGGGCAGGGCTGTGGGGCGCGTGGGTGTGTCACCTGGGCATAATACTGCTGCTGATCCTGGGCTTCGGCCTGGGGCAGATGACGCAAAAACAGTACGCGGTCTACGGCGTGCCCGGCCAGTCGAAGCCCATCGGCGACACGGAGCTGGCGCTGACCATCGACGACTTCCGGGTGGACCTGCGGGACGACGACACCGTGGCCCAGTACACCGCGGACATCACCGTGCGCGACCTGTCCGAGAAGGGCATGGGCGACGTGGAGAGCGCCACCATCAGCGTCAACGCCCCGGCCACGCTGTTCGGCATGAAGTTCTACCAGAACTCCACCGGCTGGGCGGCCACCGTCCACGTGATGAAGGACGGGGAGCCGCTGCAGGAGGAGGTCCTCTGCGCCGGGGAATACCTGCGGGTCGCGGACAAGCCGGACCTGGCGATCTACCTGTCGGCGTTCTACCCGGACTACGTGATGGCCCCCGGCCTCGGCCCGTCCACGGCCTCCGGGGCGCTTAGGAACCCGGCCTACCTGTACCAGGTGTACTACCAGGACCGGGTGCTGGGCATGAACGTGCTGATGCCGGAGGAGGAATTGACCATCGACGAGTACACGGTCACCTTCACCGACCCCCAGACCTACACCCTGATCCAGGTCAAGGCCGACCGCTTCACGTGGCTGGCGCTGGCGGGCGGGCTGGTGACCCTGGCGGGGCTGATCCTGGCGCTGTACCTCCAACCGGCGAAGGTCTGGGCCGTGCCCGAGGACGGGACGTGGACGATGTATGGCCAGTGCCGCAAGGGCGGAGCGCTGTTCAGGGAGCGCTTCATAAGGGCCGCGAACGGGGAGGATAAGGATGCTTCAAGTTGAGAACACGCTGTTCACCATCGTGATGCTGCTGTACTTCGCGTCGATGATAGGCTACTTCCTGTTCATCGCCGTGAAGAAGGACGGCCTGGCGCGGGTGGCCGTTATATTGCAGGCGGCGGGGCTTCTGCTGCACACCGCGGCGCTCATCTGCCGCGGCGTCGGCGCGGGGCGGCTGCCGCTGACCAACCAGTACGAGTTCGCCACGGCCTTCGCCTGGGGGCTGTGCCTGGTGAGCCTGGTCTTCGTGCTGCGGTTCAAATTCCCCGTGCTGGGGGCCTTCGCCGCGCCGGTCATCTTCCTCATCATCGGCTACGCCGCCATGCAGAGCCGGGAGGTGCGGGAGCTGATGCCCGCCCTGCGCTCCAACTGGCTGGGCTTCCACGTGTCCACCGCCATCATCGCCTACGGCGCGTTCGGCGTGTCCTTCGTGCTGGGCATCATCTTCCTGCTCCGGGACGGCATGCGGGACAAGGGCTTCCTCGACCGCCACATCCCGGACAAGGAGAAGCTGGACCTGATCGCCTACCGAAGCGTGTCGCTGGGACTGCTGTTTTTGAGCTTCACCATCATCACCGGGGCCATCTGGGCGGAGCGCGCCTGGGGCAGCTACTGGTCCTGGGACCCCAAGGAGACCTGGTCGCTGGTGACGTGGCTCGTCTACGCCATCTACCTGCACCTGCGCGTGCGCCGGGGGTGGCAGGGCCGCGCCGCGGCCATCTTCGCCGTGGTCGGGTTCGTCTGCGTGATGTTCACCTACGTGGGCGTCAACACGTTCCTGCCCGGCGTGCATAGCTACGCTTGAGATCCATACGACAAGTATTAAGGAGGTACTCACATGTACGATGTCATCGCCCTGGGCGAGCTGTTGATCGACTTCGCGCCCAAGTCCGTGGACGCCGCGGGCTATCCCACCCTGGCCGCCAACCCTGGCGGCGCGCCGGGCAACTTCCTGGCCGCGCTGAACAAGTTCGGATGCTCCGTCGCCATGATCGGCAAGGTGGGCGACGACATGTTCGGCCGCCTGCTGATCGGCACCCTGAAGGCCGCGGGCATCGAGACCCGTGGCGTCGTCGTGGACCCCGACCAGTTCACCACCCTGGCCTTCGTGTCCCTGGACGCCAGCGGCAACCGCGATTTCAGCTTCGCCCGCAAGCCCGGCGCGGACACCTGTCTGACCATCGACGAGGTGGACGAGGCCCTGCTGACCGACACCCGCGTGTTCCACTTCGGCACCCTGTCGCTGACCAACGACCCCGCCCGGGAGGCCACCCACCAGGCCGTGGCGAAGGCCAAGGCCAGGGGCATCCTCATCAGCGTCGACCCGAACCTCAGAAAACCCCTGTGGCCCGACGCGCAGAGCGCCAAGGACGCCATCGAGTGGAGCCTCAGGCAGGCCGACATCGTCAAGATCAGCGACGAGGAGATCGAGTTCCTGTGGGGCCTGGACCCCGAGGAAGGCGCGAAGAAGCTGCTGGACGAGTACGGCGTCTCCCTGGTGTACGCCACCCTCGGCCCCAAGGGCTGCTACGCCGCCACCAAGAACGCCAGCGTCACCGTCAGCTCCCCCACCGGCATCCACGTCGTCGACACCACCGGCGCGGGCGACATCTTCGGCGGCAGCGCCATGAGCCGCTTCCTGCGCTGCGGCAAGAAGCCCGACGACCTCACCGCCGACGATCTCAAGGACATCGTCACCTTCGCCTGCACCGCCGCCAGCCTGTCCACCCAGAAGCACGGCGGCATCTCCTCCGTGCCCGAGGAGGCCGAGGTCATCGCGAAGATCAAGGGATGACCCGACCGTTCCCTTTGCCCCGCCCCGCCGTCGCGCCGGGCGGGGTGTTGCTTTCGCGGCCGCATCATGATATAATGAGAGCATAGGAGTAATGATTAGGAAAACGGAACGTTTTCCGGGTCGGCGGGCCCCGTAGGGCAGCACGCCGACAATCATAGGAGTAATGATTAGGAAAACGGAAC
>JAFUWR010000189.1 GCA_017471125.1 Clostridia bacterium
AGGTGGAGTGCGTCGACAGGGCGCATTTCAGGACCCGCGAGGAAGCCAAAGACGAAATCGCGGCATACCTGCTCTTCTACAACAGGCACCGTATCCACCAGTCCCTCGGCTACCTCACCCCGGTTGACTTTGAGCAACTGTTCGCCGCTTGATCCACTTGCCAACCTTTTCGGCTGTCCGTGGTTTCGTTACCAGACCACGGGCTTGGACAGATGGGCGTTCATGCCGGCCTGGAGGGAGCGCTGCACATCCTCGTCGAAGGCGTTGGCGGTCATGGCGACGATGGGCACGGTCCTGGCGTCGGGCCGGTCGAGGGCGCGGATGGCGGCGGCGGCCTCGAGGCCGTCCATCACCGGCATGCGCACGTCCATCAGTATGGCGTCGTAGTGGCCGACGTCGCTCTGCGCGAACATGTCCACGGCCGCGCGCCCGTTCATGGCGTGGTCGATCTCGGCCTCGCGCATCATCAATATCTGCCGGGTGATCTCGGCGTTGATGAGCACGTCCTCGGCCATCAGGATGCGCCGCCCCTTGAGGTCGGCCCGTTTCTTTTCCTTGTACACCGCCAGGTTGTTGCGCCGCGCCACCCGCTGGAACTCGTCGATGACGTTGGAGGCGAACAGCGGCTTGGCCAAAAAGCTGTCCACGCCGATGTGCATGGCCTCGTCCATGATCTCGTCCCAGTTGAAGGACGTGAGGATGATGACGGTGGTCTCCTTGTCGTAGCGCTTGCGTATCTCCCGGGCGACCTCTATGCCGTCCATCTCCGGCATCTTCCAGTCCAGCAGCACCAGGTTGTAGGGCGTCTGCTTGGTGTGGGCCACCTCCAGCATGTTCAGCGCGTCCTGCCCGTTGAAGCAGGTGTCGGCCTTGATGCCCACCTCGTCCAGCACGATGCGGGCGTGCTCGGCGGCGATCTCCTCGTCGTCCACCACCAGGATGCGCATGTCCCTGGGGCTGACGTACTGGGCGGCGGGGCCCTGGTGGTCGGAGTTGGTGAGCGTGATGACGACGGTGAACTCCGTGCCCACGCCCTTCTCGGACGCCACCGATATGGTGCCGTTCATCAGCTCCACGATGTTCTTGGTGATGGCCATGCCCAGGCCGGTGGAGCCGTACTTGTTGTTGCGGCTGGAATCCTCCTGGGTGAAGGCGTCGAAGATCTTCGGGATGAACGCCGCGTCCATGCCGATGCCGGTGTCCTTGACGACGAACTTCACCGTGGAGTGGTCGCCGTACACCGCCGTGCGCTCGATGGACAGGGTCACGTCGCCGGGGGCGTCGGTGAACTTGATGGCGTTGGACAGGATGTTGATGAGCACCTGCTTTAATTTCATGTCGTCGCCGATGTAGTAGTCGCTGACGCCGCCGACCACCTTGCACTCGTATCGGAGCCCCTTTTCGCGGCACTGGGCCATGACCATGGTGTTGATCTGCTCCAGCATGCCGGAGAAGGAGAACTCCTCCCGGCGCAGCACCAGCCGGCCCGACTCGATGCGGCTCATGTCCAGGATGTCGTTGATGAGGCCCAGCAGGTGCCGCGCGCTGCCGCCGATCTTCTCCAGGTACTCGCGGGTGTCCGCCGCCAGCCCCTCCTTGCGCAGGGCCAGGCTGTCCATGCCGATGATGGCGTTCATGGGCGTGCGGATCTCGTGGCTCATGCTGGACAGGAACGCGGTCTTGGCCTTGTTGGCGGCCTCGGCGGACTTGAGCGCCTCGGCCAGCGCCTCGTTGCGCCGCATGGTCTCGCGCATCTCGGTGTCGATGACCGTGAAGCCCACGCCCACCGCGTGGACCATGTGATCCGCGCGATCCTCCGGGTGGCGCACCCCGGCCATGCGCAGCATCTCATAGTATTCGCTGCCGTCCCGCCGCGCCAGGTAGCGGTAGGCGATGATGGACTCGGTGGACAGCGCCGCCCGCACGCTCTCCGGGTCCACGAACCGCAAAAAGCCCTCGCGGTACTCCTCGTCCACGTACTTTTCGCCGTATTCCCTGAACCGCGCCAGGTAGGGGAAGCGCTCGCCCTCCCTGATCTGCTCCGGCCCGTGGGGGTCGGCGCGGTAGCACACGGCGTCGTCGGCGTCGATGTCCACGTAGTACACGCTGCGGTAGTCCGACGCCATGGCGGTGATCATCTCGTCCTGCCGGGTGCGCTGCTTCTCCTCCTCCAGCAGCCGCTCCTGCAGGGACAGCCGCTGCTCCAGCTCCTGTCGCTTGGCGCGGTTGGCCGCCTCGGAGGTCTCCCGCTCCAGCCGGAGCTGGGCGTTTTTATGGGTCTGCGCGGCCATGAACGCGAACACCGCCAGCAGGATGACCACCGTCAGCGCCGATTGGGCGAGGCTACGGCGGATGGTGCCGTCGGAGATGGCGCTGATCTGGTCGGAGATGACGCTCTCCCGGATCAGATAGGTCAGGAGCCAGTTGGTCCCCTGGACGGGCACGAACGCCAGCGTCTCCCGGACGCCGTCGTAGGTGAAGGACACCTCGCCGCGCTCGCCGGAGCGGAACGCCGACAGGAACGTGTCGTAGGCGTAGCCGTCCTCGAACTTGGCGTTGCGCAGGGCGTCCAGCAGGTTGTCCTCCACAGCCAGGCCGCCGAGGACCGTGTTGCTCAGCGCCACGCCGTCGTTGGTGTAGATGTTGCAGTAGGTCGCGCCGCCCTCCTGGGCCTGCATGGACACGCCGGAGAGCATCTCCTCCATGTCGATCTCCATGAAGCAGACCGTGAGCCGCCGCCCCTCGGACATGAGGTCCACCGGCAGCGCGATGATGACCTTCTTGTCGGCGCTGTCCAGGTTCTTGATGGAGATCTCCGGGCCGGACAGGGACAGGTGGTCGAAGTGGTACTCGTCGATGTCGTCCTGCACGCCGCCGGAGGTGTAGATCAGCCCCTCGGTGTCCACGAAGGCGAACTTCTCAAGCCCGAACAGCGCCTTCATCTTGGCCTGGTACGCCTGCCGGTGCGCCTCGTCCTTGAGGTCCTCCGCCGTCATCAGCTCCAGCGCCGTCCGCATGTCCGACACCCGGTCCTGGAGGTTCTCGGCCACCACCTGCTCCCGGCGCCCCGCCAGCTCGTCCAGGTACAATAGCGACACCGACCGCACCGCCGTCTCCGTGTCCCGCCGGGCGTGCTGCCCCATCCAGATGGTGCCCAGCACGAGGATCAGCATCACGATCAGCCCGCCCGCGACCGCCACCGCCAGGGTGTTCCGCGCCTTGTATCCCTTGCCGCCCATATGTACCTCCCCGCGCGTTAAAACGCTGTTTCCCGATGTTATAAGTATACATTAATTTTGGGGGGATTGCAAGGATTGTTTGGGATCAGGGAATAGGGATTAGGGAATAGGGATCAGGAGGGACGACCTCTCAGGCGCTTCGCGCCAGCTCCCCTGAGAGGGGAGCCAAGGCTGCCGCGTGGCATCGTGACCCCCTTGCCTCCCCTATCAGGGGAGGTGGCACGGCGAAGCCGTGACGGAGAGGTCGTTCCCCCGTAGGGGCGCTGCCCTCAGCGCCCGGGGCATTGTCGAAAACCTGCTGCCGCACTCTCGTAGGGGCGCCGTTTCGGCGCCCGCCCGAGTACATTTCGTATCGTTGTACCTGGCGGGCGGCGCAACGCCGCCCCTACGGGTATTCCTGTTCCCTGTTACCTGTTGCCTGTTCCCTCCGGGCGCTGACCTCATCCGTCAGACCTTCGGGCTGCCACCTTCCCCAAAGGGGAAGGCATAGCGCCCCTACGGACACCGGCTATTGCACTGGTGACTGGTGCCTGGTGACTGTCCTCTCCCCAACGCAAAAGCCCCCATCCGCGGGATGGGGGCTTTTTCAACATACCTTACTGCAACCGCTCCGGGTAATACTTCACGTTGGCGTCCTCGAGGAGCTGGGTGACCTGCTCCTCGTAGTAGGCGTCCTGGGCGTCCTTGAGGGTCTCGGCCTTCATGGCGTCGTAGACGTCCTCGAGGGGGACCTCGCCGGGGGCGACGTCCTTGAGGTACTGGACCATGTGCAAGCCGGAGGCGCTGCGCAGGGGGGAGGACACCTGGCCGGGGGCGTCGAGGATCATGGACCCCTGGACGAACTCGGCGGAGAACAGGTAGGTGTGGTCGGAGATGTAGTAGCCCTCGCTGCGCAGGGGCTCGGCGTTCATCATGTCGTCCCCGCCGTACTGCTCGAGCAGGGCGCGGAAGCTCTCCCCGGCCTTGAGCTTTTCGGCGATCTCATTGGCCTTGGCCTCGAGGGGCGCGTACAGCGGATCCAGCTCGGCGTCGATGGCCTTGATGCGGTCGGCGTCGTTCATGGGGTCCAGCGCCTCGAGCTGCTGGGTCAGCGTGGCGGCGGAATCGGCGGTCGCGTCGTCGTCGAAGGGCAGCAGCAGGTCCAGCACCGCCCGGTAGCCCTCGGGCACATAGAGGATGGCCCGGCCGGAGGTGTGGGCGTACTCGAACTCCTCGGGGTACTCGCTGAAAGCGGTCTTTTGGGCGGCCAGCCGCTCGTCGTAGTGGGTCTGGACCGCCGCGTCGTCCACGGTGATGTCCTTGACCACGTAGTCGTAATACTTCTTGGCCGGCAGCTCGGCCCGGAGCTCCGCGGCGATGGACTCGAGGGTCACGTGGGCCTCGTCCTTCATGTACTGCTCGGCGGCGGCGCTGATCTGCTCGGGCGTGAGGCCGTCGCGGTCCACGAAGGCGGTGTAGTAGGCGATCTGGCTGTCGTAGCGTTCCTTCGCCTGGGCCTGGATGTCCTTCTCTTCGTCGTCGGTCACGGCGTCCAGCCCCAGCTCCTTGGCCTTTTGGGCGATGAGCTTCTTCGCCGCCATGTCGGACAGCACCGTTTGCAGCACGCTGTCGGAGACCTCCTCGGCGCTGTAACCGGCGAAGATCTGGGTGGTGAGCTGGTCGTTGAACTCGGGAATAACTTCGGTGGACAATAACTGTCCACCGTCAAATTCCGCGACCACCACGGGGTCGCCGCCCTCGGTCAGGGTGCCGGTCAGCAGGCTCTCGTCCTCGGTCCAGAGGTCCTCGCCGTCGTCGCCGCCCTCGGTGGCCGCGCCGGCCAGGTCGTCCGCCGCGTTGCCGGAGGAGACGCTGTCGTCGAACACCCACGCCTCCGGGTCGCCGTCCACCGGGAAGCCGATCAGGCTGAGGGTGTTCTCCAATTCGATGATGCGCTCGTTGGCCTGCGCCAGCCGGCTGTCCGCCGGGGCCGTGCGCCGGGCGATCACGAAGCCCATCAGCCCGCCCATCACGATGGCGATCGTCAGCAGGATCACCACCAGCGCCGTCGGCACGCCGCCGCGACGCCTGCGCCTCTTGTTGTTATGCTTTGCCTCGTTGGTCATATCTTCTACCTCCTGTATGCGGTTAGCCGCGCCGCGGCGCGAGGAAAATTACACAGATACAGTATAACACGAATGTGCCCCCGTTGCCTATTCATGTCCGCGAAATCTCATAAAAAAGACCGGGAGATGTCTAATTCATCGGCCCGGAGGTGTTATAATGGATGGCAGGAGGCGGGTAAAATGGTCATCACTGGCAGCATCGAGCACGGCAAGGCGCTGGGACGGCGGCTCGGCTTTCCCACGGCCAACATCAGGCCCGACGGGGACGTGGCGTCCGCAAACGGCGTGTACGCCGCGGCGCTGTGGCTGGAGGGGGAGCCGCGGCCCCGGCGCTGCATGGTCAACCAGGGGGTCCATCCCACTGCGCCCGAGGGCAAGCCCACCGTGGAGGCCCACCTGCTGGACTTCGACGGCGACCTGTACGGCATGCGGGTGCGGCTGGAATACCTGAAATTCCTGCGGCCAGAGAGGCGCTTCGACGGGCTGGACGCGCTGAAGGCGCAGCTGTCCCGCGACCTGGAGGCCGCGCGGGGATACCTTGACGGGCTGGATGTGACGTGGGCATGAAAAAAGAGGCTGTTGCGCGCTCATCTCTGCGTACCGGGTCCCATACATCCATTTGCGACCATATCACAAATGGGCTTGACAATGATATTGCAGGTATGATATGTTTGTGTTGAGGCGATGGCCATGCCAAGCCGTGAAGCGGGCAACGGTACGATCCGAGTGCGCAGAGATGGATCGAGAGGGGAAATGAGCATGCCGACGATCAGTATGTTTTATGGTGTTTTGATCAAAATGAACTGGAAGGATGTCGGACAGCATAACCAGCCCCATTTCCATGCCTTCTACGGCGAGCATGAGGCGTCCTTTTCCCTTGACGGCGAAATACTGGCCGGGGAGTTTCCGAAGCGACAGGCTGTATTTGTCAAGGCCTGGGCGCTGCTGCATGAAGATGACCTGCGGGCAAACTGGACGCTGGCCGTCAACGGCGAAGAGACCTTCCGCATCGAACCTCTGAAATAAGGGAGGTAATGACCATGGAGGATATGATCAGAGGCCCGGAAGAACTCGGGCCGCGCGTGCGCTCGGTGGCCGCGCTGTCGGGGTATAGGCTTGATCTGATGTTTTCCAATGGCGAGCGCCGCATATATGATGCCGCGCCGCTGCTGGATTGGCCCGCGTATCGCGCGCTAAAGGACGAATCCGTGTTTTCGTCCGCCCATGCCGAATATGGTACCGTTTGCTGGCCGGGAGATGTCGATTGCTGCCCGGATAGGCTGTATCGGGATAGTGTGCCGGTATGAGCGCTTTGCGAGGATAGGATGTTATGGACGTACAAGAGGCTGCCGCACTAAGCAAAAGTGCAACAGCCTCTTTTTCAATAGAACGTCGACCAGCGCAGCTTCGCGTCGTCGGCGTCGATCCAGCCCTCGTCACCCTTCCAGTCCACGTGGTACCAGTCGCCGTCCGGGGTCTCGCCCAGGAAGTCCAGCTCGCTGCCCTTGGGCACCGAGCCCAGCACCGGCGCGTCCTCGTCGGGGTCCCGGCGGAGCGTGGCGTCCGCAGCGGCCTGCACCCAGGCGTCGTTGTCCGGCGCGGGCGTGGTCTCGGCCACGGCGCAGGCGCACAGCATCAGCGCCAGCAGCACGCAGAGCATCAGCTTTTTCATAAAGAACCCCTCCCAATCTACTTATATTATAGCGAAAGCTTTTGTACCTGTCAATATCGTCCGCGTTACGGGTCTGAAGCGATACTTGCCACTTGCGAGAATTTATGGTAAAATGGTCGTCGCGGGCATAGGCCGCGCCGTGCGGGGCAGAATGAGAGCGGAGGTAGGCGCATGCGAAGATCGACGATGATACTGGGCGGGATATTCGCGCTGTTGCTGATCTGCGCGACGGTGTTCCTGCTGGGCGGCACGCTGTCAGCATCGCTGGAGACGGTGACCGCCGGGGCGGGGGACTATCCCAACGCCTACGCCGCCATCGCGCGGATCGTGAACGCCGACGCTGCGCCCCAGCGCTTCGACGCGCCGCTGCCCGACGACCCCGCCGCCTGTCGGCTGGAGGACGTGACCATCACGCTCCAAAACCGCGGGCTGTTCGACGCCGAGTGGGTCAGCGTGTCGGTGGCGGGCGCGGAGGGGGACATCGCGGTGTACTCCATCTCCGGCGAGGGCGGCACCGTCCCCGCCCGGGGGAGCAACACCCTGAACCTCAAGCTCATCTCCGCCGCGGGCGGCGTCGGGCGCAGGACGTATCGCATACAGTATTACGTGTATGGGATGAAGCGGCAGATAAACCTAATGCAGACCGGGGAAGGCTGAACGTCAGCCTTCCCCGGTCTGATTCATTGTATGCGCGCCAACGCGATGGTCTTATTATCTCTCGACAATTTGATCTCAACGCCCGGATCGGTATGCCGCCGCTGCACGCGCAGGGTCTCGCCCTCATAGCAGGGGGCGCGGAAGGCGACCTCCATCTCCCGGATGTCCAGCGCCCTCCATTCCCTGGACGAGAACGTCCCGGCGATGGCGCGGACGTAGGCGGCGTTGTTCATGTGCCCGCCCACGTCGATGTCGGTGGAGCGCACGGTGTACGCGCCCAGGTCCTCGGCGTCCTCGAAGCCCTCGTCGAGGCGCATGTAGGGGCCGGGGAGGACGCGGTCCTCCGGCAGTTCAAGGCCCTGGGGGAACACGGCGTCGGCGGGGTGGAGGCGGCCGGTCCTCATGTTCATGACCATCCACTCGGTCTTGCCCTCGATCAATAGCTCGTCGCCCTGCCGCAGCACGTAGTCCCGGTTGCAGCGGCTGCGCTCCGGCGCCTCGGGCCAGGTCGCGGCCTCCGCCTGCTCGATCATCGCTGGGCGGCGGTGGAAGCGCAGCTTCGTGCGCACCGTCAGCCAGAACAGGTCCCGGGGCATCAGGTCCTTCATGCCGATGCCCAGCGCCTCGGCGTGCTCGGTGGCGATGTCCATGAACAGCGCGAAGGCGTTCGGCACGCCCAGCCTGCCCTCGCCGTCGCACATGCTGGGGAGGACGGTCAGCTTTCTAAGATATGTACTGCTCATTATCGTCATCCTTTCTCGTATAGAGTGGAGAGTTGAGAGTTGAGAGTGGAGATATTATTGCTCACCTCATCCGTCATTTGCTTCGCAAATGCCACCTTCCCCTAAAGGGGAAGGCTATGTCATCGACATCTCCACTCTGCACTCTTCACTCTCCACTCTCATCCTAACGTTCTCGAAGTATCCTACCGTAATTGCGTATGACCTGCTCCACCAGCGTGGCCCAGGGGATGGGGATGGTCATGCGGGCGGTCTGGCCCACGGTCGCGAGCTTCTCCGGGTCGGCCAGCGCGGCGTCGGCCACACGGGCCAGGTCGGCGGGGTCGTCCAGACAGAGGAAGCCGTTGTAGCCGTCGCGGATGCCCTCGGCGGCGGCGCTGCCGCCCACCACCACCGCCGGGGTGCCCATGGCGGCGGCCTCCCGGACCACCAGCCCGGAGGTGTCGTACAGCGACGGGAACAGGAACAGCGACGCCGCCCGGTACAGGCTGTTCAGCGTGACGGTGTCGCCGATGTGCCCGGTGAAGAACACCCTGTCCCCGATGCCCAGCGCCTCGGCCAGCTGGGCCACATCCTTCTCATGGGGGCCCTGCCCCGCGAGGGCCAGCCGGAACGGGCGGTCGAGCCTGGCGCAGGCCTCCACCACGCACCGCAGGTTCTTCTTCCAGTTGATCTGGCCCACGTACAGAAGCAGCGGCGCGTCGTCCAGCCCGAACCGCTCCCGGACCGCGGCCACGTCCCCGTCGGTGACGGGATGGATGTCCGTGCCGTTGGACATCACCCGGATGTCGCCCGCGTAGCCGTAGCCCCGCAGGGTCTCGGCGGACGCCTCGCTGACGGTCCAGACCTCGGTGAACTTCTCGTACAGGTTCGCCACGAACTTCGCGCCCATGCCCGCCACGGCGCGGTTGTGGGTGACCTGGAGGAAGTCGTCGTAATACTTCGAGTGGAAGGTGCCTACGATGGGACAGCCCACCTTGTTGGCGTAGGACAGGCCCGCGTGCCCCGCGATGAAGGGGCTGTGGACGTGGACGATGTCCGCGTGGATGTGGTTCAGCCGGTTCTGGCAGTGTACGTCCAACAGCGGCGTGCCCACCTTGTAGCTCTTCAGCGTCAGCAGCGGCACGCCCAGGTAGTCCACCACCTCGAAGGGGTAGTTGCCCCGGTAGCCGGTGTCCGCCTGGGGGCAGACCACGTAGACCTCGTGGCCCTGCTCGCCCATGTTCCGGGCGTATTGGAGCACCACGTTGCCCACGCCGTCCATCACCGGCAGGAACGTGTCCGAAAACTGTATGATGCGCATGGGATCGACCTCGCTCTCATTTCACTTCCAGCTTTTGGAGCCACCGCGTGAACCGCGGCTCCGGCGGGGCCTCGAACAGCATCTCCTCGCCGGTGCGGGGATGCGCGAAGCCGATGCGGTAGGCGTGGAGGAGTTGCCCGCCGGTCACCGGGTACGGGGACTTCTTCGGCCCGTAGACCGGGTCGCCCAGCACCGGGTGGCCGATGGAGGCCATGTGGACGCGGATCTGGTGGGTGCGCCCGGTGGTCAGGCGGCACTCGATCAGCGTCGCGCCGCGCAAACGCTCCAGCGCCTGCCAGTGGGTCACGGCCTCCCGCCCGCCGGGGACGATGGCCATCCTCTTGCGGTCGACGGGGTGGCGGCCGATGGGCGCGTCCACCGTGCCCGCGTCCTCGCGGAAGCCGCCGATGACGATGGCCTTGTAGGCCCGGTGCACCGCGTGGGCCTTGATCTGCTCCGACAGCGACAGGTGGGCCATGTCGTTCTTGGCCACGAGCAGCAGCCCCGACGTGTCCTTGTCGATGCGGTGGACGATGCCGGGGCGGATCTCCCCGCCGATGCCGGACAGGTTGTCGAGGTGCCTGAGCAGCGCGTTCACCAGCGTGCCCGTGGCGTTGCCCGCCGCCGGGTGGACCACCATGCCCGAGGGCTTGTAGACCACCGCCAGGTCCGCGTCCTGGTAGACGATGTCCAGGTCGATGTCCTCGGCCTGGGCCCTGGACGGGGCGGGGTCGGGCACGGTCACCGTCACCCGCATGCCGGGCCGCAATTTGAACCCGGCCTTGGCCTGGGCGACGCCGTCCACGGCCACGTGGCCGTCCTTCATGAGCGCCCCCGCCCGGGAGCGCGTGACGCCCGCCAGCGCCGCCGCGAACAGGTCCAGCCGCTCGCCGTCCCGCTCGACGAAACCCTCGTAGTCAGCCATCGTCCCGCTCCTTCTTTCGCGTCTCGGCCATCAGCAGGCCCAGCGCCGCCAGCGCCGCGCCCACGCACACGCACACGTCCGCCACGTTGAAAATGGCGAAGCGCACGAAGATCGGCTCGATGAAGTCCAGCACCGCGCCGTGGATGAGCCGGTCCGCCAGGTTGCCCAGCCCGCCGCCGACGATCAGCCAAAGGCCCGCCCGGACCAGCGGCGGCTCGTCGGGCTTTTTCAACAGGTAGACCGTCAGCGCCGCCAGGACCAGCGCCGTGCCGACGGCCACCGGCGCCCCCGTGCCCGACAGCATCGAGAACGCCACGCCGGTGTTGCGCACGGGCTTGAGCCGCAGTACCCCCGGGATCAGCGTCCGCGGAGACGCAAGCCCCGCGACCGCCGCCTTGGTGATCCGGTCCGCGATGAAGGCCAGTGCCATCCACGGCCAGCCGCTACATCCTCGCTTGGATCGCATGTATGACCTCCGCCAGAAAACCGCCGATCAGCGGTATGTTTTCCACCACCACATGGCGCACCAGCGCCGCCGCCGCCGCGCCCAGCACCGCCACGCCCAGCGTGAACCCCAGGCCCCGACAGACGCCGGCGATCAGGCTGTCCGCGATGAGCCGACGCCGGTCGGGGCGCTCCACGCGCTCCAGGGCCCGTATAAGCGCCGCGATCCGCGCCTCGTCCCGCTCCG
>JAFUWR010000015.1 GCA_017471125.1 Clostridia bacterium
CCGTTGGCGTCGAGGGTGTGGGCGCGGCCCCGGGCCACGTTGCCGATGATGTGGCGGTAGGGCGCAAGCGCGTCGTCCGCGAGCCATGCGTCCAGGGTCGCCTCCGGGATGGTCAGGATCTCCGGGTCCACGAACGCGGTGGCGGTCTGCAGGGCCACCAGCATGGACACCGCCCGGGCCTCCATCTCCTGGCTCGCGGTGTCGCCGCCGTCCTCGGACTTCTTGAGCATGGCGTAGGCGTACACCCGCTCCGCCAGTTCGGACGCGGCGTAGACCCGGTCGAGCCCCGCCCGCAGGCCGTCCGCGGACTTGCACAGCGTGCCCGGCAGGTCGGCCAGCGCCGCTGCCGCCTTCTCGGCCTGTGTCAGCGCCTCGCGCCAGGCGTCGTCGCTTGGGAATATGGGCGTCAGGTCCCAGGTGTCCCCGGGCCGCTGCTCCGAGCGCTTGATGTTTTCCATATATGATGCCTCCGTTTCGTCTTTTCCAGTATACCCCGGGCAGGTTAAATGAACAACAACCTGGGCGCGGCTCGCGGTATTGACCAAATGTTTACATATTGTGTACATCTTACAATATTTGCCCATCCAGTGAAATTTGCTGTTGACAACCGCCCGTGTATATGCTATAATGATTTGCGTTGCGGGGTTATAGCTCAGTTGGTCAGAGCGTTACGTTGACATCGTAAAGGTCGATGGTTCGAGCCCATTTAACCCCACCAAGGGCAGTCGCCGATGGCGGCTGCCCTTTCCAAATTTCCAGGGGTATACAAGTATACTATCATCCGTGAAAAGCATTATCGTTTAACGATAAATAATCCGGTTAAACTGCGGTTTTATTCGTTAATTAGGCGAACTTTTTGTAGAATTTTCAGTAAATGGGCTTGCGCATCGCGGGTCTTTGCTATATAATGTATTTGTTTTATGGGCGTATAAATTGACTGGATCATGACGACAATGTGACAGTGGTTTGATGCCGAAATGAACAGGGCCCCGATGCGCGCGGGTCTAAAGACATGGAATGTGAAAGAAGCTATGCCGACGATCATTGATATGCACTGCCACGTGCTGCCGGGCGTGGACGACGGGCCGGGCACGATGGAGGAATCCATCGCCATCCTCCGGGAAGCCGAGCGCCAGGGCTTGAGCGCGATGATCGTGACGCCCCACTTCCACCCGGGCCGCTACATGGTGCCGGCCCCGAAGGTGCGGGAGACGATCAAGCAGGTGCGGCGCGCGCTCAAGGAGGAGGGTATCCGGCTCAAGCTCTATCCCGGCCAGGAGTGCTATTATTACAGCGGCCTCGTCCGGGAGCTGGACGAGGGCAACGTGCTGACCATGGGGGACACCAACTACGTGCTGGTGGAATTCGACCCCAGTGTGTTATATTCTGTGATACAGCACGCCATGCGGGAACTTTTCAGCGCCGGCTATCGTCCAATCGTGGCGCACTATGAGCGGTACCGCTGCCTGAACGGCCGCGAGGACCGCCTGGAGGAGCTTCGCAGCCACGGCGCGATGCTCCAGATGAACTTCGACCGGCTCCTCGACAAGGAGGGCTTCTTCCGCCGCAACCCGTGGCGCAGGCAGCTTCGGGAGGGCTTCGTGGACTTCCTGGGCAGCGACACCCACGGCATGGGCTTTCGCCCGCTGCACGCCAAGCAGGCGGTGGCGTGGCTGACCTCCGAGGTGGACCCGGAGCTGGTGCACGTGATCCTGGAGCGCAACATCCGCCTTCTGACCGAGGGCGACGACGAATGAGAAAACACCCCTAATAATATACTGGAAGGTGCTTGAACGCATGGAGGACAACAGAACGACCGTGGAGCGGCACAGCATGATCCCCGCGGACCGGGAGCCGCTCAGACAGTCCGACGAGACTGAGATCGACCTGCTTGAAGTATTCTTTACGCTGCTGCACAGCTACAAGGCCCTGATCATGGCGTTTTTGATCGGCGCGACGATCATGGCCCTGTTCCACACCTACCTGGTGACGCCCACCTACGAGGCTTCCACCGAGCTGTACATCACCAGCACCGACTCCATGATCTCCCTGCAGGACCTGCAGATCGGCACGGCCCTGACCGACGACTACCAGGCCATCATCTCCAGCCGCGGCGTGCTGAACCAGGTCATCTCCGACCTCCAGCTCGACACCGACTACGAGGGCCTGAGCAAGCTGGTCAAGGTCTCCAACCCCTCGGGCACCCACATCATCCACACCTCGGTGACCACCGACGACCTGGCCCTGAGCCGCGACATCGCAAACGACCTTCTGAACGTCTGCATCGACCGCATCTACCAGATCGTGGGCACCAGCGAGCCGACCATCATCGACTACTCCGAGGCGGCCGCCGTCAAGGAGGTCACCCCGGGCATCCTCAAGTACATGGCCATCGGCGGCCTGGTGGGCATGCTGCTGGTCGCGGTCGTGGTCATCATGCGGATGCTCATGGACACCACCATCAAGAGCGACGACGACGTGGAGAAGTACCTGCAGCTGCCGGTGCTTGCGGCCGTCCCCTATTTCAAGGAATGATCCCGGCCGCGTGACGGCAAAAGAATCGAAACGATAGGAGAATCCATCCATGCCGAAAGAAGTCGTGCAGGCCGAGACCATGGCCCCCGAAAAGGCGGAGGCCGACCTTCGGGACGCCCGCAGGGTCGCCCTCAAGATCAGCGAGGTGCCCTTCCAGGTCAACGAGGCAGTCAACACGCTGCGCGCCAATATACAGTTAAGCGGCTATGACCTCAAGATCATCGGCGTCACCAGCGCCCTGAAGCACGAGGGCAAATCCGCCGTGTCGTTCAGGCTCGCCAAGAGCTTCGCTGCGCTCAACAAGCAGACGCTCTACATCGACTGCGACATCCGAAACAGCCACACCCTGAGCCGCTACAACGTGCGCAAGAAGGTCAAGGGCCTGACGGAATTCCTGGTGGGTGAGTGCCCGCTGGACGAGGTCATCTACAAGACCTCCGAGAACTGCATGGACATCATCTTCACCGGCGCGGTGGCCCCCAACCCCAGCGAGCTGTTCTCCGGCGACCGCTTCAAGA
>JAFUWR010000190.1 GCA_017471125.1 Clostridia bacterium
AGAAAGACAAGCCGCACGACATATGTCCGCACGGCGCGTATCATATCACTTGTACATTTTATCCTATTTATAGTTAGAACGCAACCGATGTCTACAAAAAGCCGCTTTATCGTCCCTTTGCGCGCGATTTCCCACCTTTTTTCCGGCGAGGATGGGACGGCTTTTCGGGTGGCCTGCGCCGAAGGGAAAGCATGTGCAGCGCCACCAGCCCGAGCACGGCCAGCAGCAGCATCGCGCCGTAGACGCAGAGCTGCCTGAACTCCCGGCTCAACAGAAAGGCGTAGGTGGTGCGCATGCTGTCCTCCCTCTCCCGCGTCCGTGGCGGGCGTGTGTCGCGAATGATACGGATATTTGACGGAAGGCGGGCACAAAAAGTTGCAAAAAAGATCCGCCGAAGCGGATCGTATGGAGAAGCGTCGCTAATGGATGACCAGCTCCGCCACGAACACCACCACGCAGCACAGCACGCTGACCTGGAACAGGCTCATGCCGAACCAGGCCATCGCCAGCCCCGCCACCAGCGCCAGCGCGGCGGACACGGGGGTCTGGGTGGCGGAAAGTATGGACGGGAAGGTCATGACCGCCAGGGTGACGTAGGGCACGTAGAACAGGAAGGAGCGTATCGTTTTGTTGGTGATCTCCCGGCGGATGAGCGTCAGCGGCAGCACGCGGATGAGGTAGGTGATGGCCCACATGCCGAGGATGTACAGATAGACGTTATGCCTCATGAGCGCCCTCCTTCTTCTCTTTCACCGGGAAAAGCAGCGCCGCCGCCAGCGATATGACGACCGTCAGCAGTATGATCTTCATGCCGGAGGAGATGCCGTCGAACACGCTCAGGGCGTTGACGGCCCAGCTCGCCGCGAAGCTGACGATCACCAGCCCCGCGATGACCGGGTTCTTCCGGGCCGGGGGCACGAATATGGACATGAACATGCCGTACAGCCCCACCGACAGGGCGCTGACCACCCGCACGGGCAGCACGTTGCCCAGCACCACGCCCACCAGCGTCCCCAGCGCCCAGCCCGGGGTCGCCACCGCGGCCATGCCGTAGATATAATAGGGATTGAGCCGACCCTCCACCGACACCGACACGCCGAAGATCTCGTCGGTGATCCACAGGCCCATCAGCAACCGGTGCCGCAGCGGCAGCGCGGGGTCCACCTTCTGGGACAGCGCCGTGGACATCAGCAGGTAGCGGGCGTTGGCGATGGCCTCCATCACGATGACCTCCAGGTAGCTGGCCCCGGCCGCGATCAGCGTGAAGCCGATGTACTGGCCCGCCGACGCCATGATCAGCGCAGAAGCGATGGTCGCCTGCGGCGCCGTCATCCCCGCGTTCTTCGCCGCGATGCCCAGCGCGATGGATACCGCGAAATAGCCCAGCATGATCGGTATCCCGTCCTTGAGCCCCTTCAAAAACCACTTCTTACGGTCCGTCAGCATCGGTAACGTCTCCCTCTTTGCAAACGCTGCTACTATATTACACCGTTTTCTTTTGATGTCAAAGAATATGATGTAAAGATTTGAGCGAAAAATAACTGGATAAAACCTCGAAACGATGGTATACTTGAACCAGACGTGCGGGAGGTGGTCCTGATGATGCGATATGTGCTCTACAACGACGATGTTGAGGCCGCGGGGTTCGACGTCCACAACTCCGTCATCAGGACCTTCACGCCCATCCGGCCGGAGCTGCTTCCGATGCAGCTTCGGGACGCCTCCGCGGACGGCTTCACCGCGTGGCTGCGCGAGCGGGCGGTGGACCTGAGCAGCGTGGCGCACCGCAACCTGATGCAAATGCTGGTCGGCAGCCGGGACAAGACGACCCTCGCTCTGCGGACCCACATGTTCAGCATCTCCGACACGTTCACGTGCTTCGAGGCGGGGACTTTCACGCCGCGGGCCCAGCTCTGCGCCCCGGAGGATCAGAACACGGTGAGCGATTATATATTGATCTCCAGCGATACGAGCCTGCGGAACGTCCGGGCCGTCACGCCCAACGCCTCCACGGACGGGAGCTTCACCAAGACCTGGCGGTTCGAGGACGGGGCGTGGTGGCTCTACAAATTGCAGCCCAGCGCCTCGACGGAGGCCGAGGTGACGATCAGCCGGGTCCTGCGGGACGTGGGATGGGACGCCGCCGAGTACGACTACGTGGGCCGCTTCCGCAAGCAGGTGCGCACCCGCAGCTTCCTCAGTCCCCATGAATTCTTCGAGCCCTACGATTCCTTCCGCTTTTTCTTCGACGATCCCAGCGACGACGACGGCGCGATCTTCCGAAACATCGCCTCCCTCGGGGCGGGGTTTGAGATCGCGTGGCGGCGCATCCTGGCAACGGACGCGCTGTTCAACAATGGGGATCGGCACATGCGCAATTTCGGCGTGATACGCTCCTCCGCGACGGGGGAGGTGCTGCACCTCGCCCCGAACTTCGACAACAACCAAGCCTACCTCGCCGGTCCCAGCGGCGCTTACTCCGAGGGGATGCTCAAGGCGTTCATCCGACAGGCCGACGAAAAAGATCGCGCCAATATCCGAACACTTCGTGACGGCGCGGCAGCCTGCCCCTATCTCAAACAGGCCTGCGAAGCCGCGACGAGGGCGGGCTTATAAAGAGAGATCGTGCAGCCAAAAGACTGCGCGATCAGAGCAAGATGATGAAAATAGATCGAGGCTGCATTATCACAAAAAATCCGTGAGGTCTGAAAAAACCTCACGGATGTCAAGTACCGGCGATCGGATTCGAACCAATGACACTCCGGGTATGAACCGGATTCTCTAGCCAACTGAGATACGCCGGCAAAAAACCAGTCGATGAGGACTGGTAATGGTTGCGGGGGAGGGATTTGAACCCTCGACCTCCGGGTTATGAGCCCGACGAGCTACCGGACTGCTCTACCCCGCGACAACTGCGCTTCATTTCTTCAACGCAAGAAGTATTATAACACGGAGGGGGAGATAAGTCAAGCGGTTTACAAAGTCTTATCAAATGGGGTCAAATATACTTCCGCATGGTCTGGAGCGCGGCCTTTTCGAGCCGGGAGACCTGGGCCTGGGAGATGCCGATCTCGCTGGCGACCTCCATCTGGGTGCGGCCCTGGAAGTAGCGCTGGCGGATGATGGCGCGCTCCCGGTCCTGGAGCTTGTCGAGGGCGTGGCTGATGGACAGGTCGCGCACCCAGTCGTCCTCGCTGACCCGGTCGTCCTTCAATTGATCGACAAGATAGATGGCGTCGCCGTTGTTCTGGTAGACGGGGTCGAACAGCGACACCGGGTCCTGTATGGCCTCCATGGCGAGCACCACGTCCTCCTCGGGCAGCGACATCTCCCGGGCGATCTCGGCCACGGTGGGCTCATGGCCGCCGCCCGCGGAGAGCTGGTCCCGGGTCCGCAGGGCGCGGTAGGCGGTGTCCCGCATGGAGCGCGACACGCGAACTGCGTTGTTGTCCCGGAGGTAGCGCCTTATCTCGCCTATTATCATGGGCACGCAGTAGGTGCTCAGCCGCACGTTCAGGCTCATGTCGAAGTTGTCCAGCCCCTTCATCAGCCCGATGCAGCCCACCTGGAACAGGTCGTCCATGTTCTCGCCCCGGTTGTGGAAGCGCTGGATCACCGACAGCACCAGCCGCAGGTTCGCCTGTATCAGCTCCCGCCGCGCCTCGGCGTCGCCGTCGTGGGCGCGGGCCATCAGCGACTTCATCTCGTCGTGGGAAAGCGTGGGCAGCGTCGAGGTCTCCACGCCGCAGATCTCCACCTTGTTCAGTGCCATAGAAAAACCCTCCACGAAGGGAGTATTGCCTTCGGGGAGGGTGATTATTCACTTGTGGTACAGACGCTTGGTCTCGTAGGTCGGCTCGCAGGTGATGTTGACGCCCAGCTTGCCGAACATGCCCTCGTCCACCTGGGAGAGTATGACGGTGGAGTGGGCCTCGCAGCCCTTGAGGTTCGTCAGCTCGTCCATGGCCAGGTCGGCGTTTCGGTCGGTGGCGGCGCTGATCGCCAGGGCCACCAGCGTCTCGTCGGTGTGCAGCCGGGGGTTGCGGTTGCCCATGTGCTCCACCTTCAGGTGGCAGATGGGCTCGATGACGGTGGGGGAGATGAGCTTGACCTCGTCCGGGATGCCGGCCAATTCCTTCAGGGCATTGAGCAGGCCCGCGGAGGACGCGCCCAGCAGGGAGGAGGTCTTGCCGGTGATGATGCGGCCGTCGTTCAGCTCGATGGCGATGGCAGGCTCGCCGGTCCTGCGGGCCTCGGCCAGGGCGGGCTCCACCACGGCGCGGCGGTCGAAGTCCAGGTTCAGCGTCCGCATCAGCAGGTCCAGCTTTTGCAGCTCCGCCTCGCTGGCGTGGCCCTGCTTGACGGCGCAGGCGGTGCGATAGTAACGGCGGATGATCTCCTGGCAGGACGCCTCCCGGCACACGTCGTCGTCGATGATGGACTTGCCCGCCATGTTGACGCCCATGTCCGTGGGGGACTTGTAGGGGCACTCGCCGTAGATGCGCTCGAAGATGGCCCGAAGCACCGGGAAGATCTCGATGTCCCGGTTGTAATTGACGGTCATCTCGTTGTACGCCTCGAGGTGGAAGGGGTCGATCATGTTCACGTCGTTCAGGTCCGCGGTGGCGGCCTCATAGGCCAGGTTCACCGGGTGCTTGAGCGGCAGGTTCCAGATGGGGAAGGTCTCGAACTTGGCGTACCCGGCCTTGACGCCGCGCTTGTGCTCGTGGTAGAGCTGGCTCAGGCAGGTGGCCATCTTGCCGCTGCCGGGGCCGGGGGCCGTGACCACCACCAGCGAGCGGGTGGTCTCGATGTACTCGTTTCGGCCGAAGCCCTGGTCGCTGACGATGCCCGCCACGTTGGCCGGGTAGTCCGGGATGCGGAACAGCTTGTAGACCTTCAGGCCCATGGCCCGCAAGCGGTCCTGGAAGTGGTCCGCGGCGGGCTGGCCGGTGTACTGGGTGATGGCGATGGCGCCCACGTACAGGCCGAAGTCCCGGAACACGTCGATCAGGCGGATGACGTCCATGTCGTAGGTGATGCCCAGGTCGCCGCGCACCTTGTTCTTCTCGATGTCGTTGGCGTTGATGGCGATCACGATCTCCGCCTGGTCCTTGAGCTCCAGCAGCATCCGGATCTTGTTGTCCGGCGCGAAGCCCGGCAGCACCCGGGAGGCGTGATAGTCGTCGAACAGCTTGCCGCCGAATTCCAGGTACAGCTTGCCGCCGAAATAGTCGATGCGCTCCCGGATGCGGGTCGATTGAAGCTGTATGTACTTCTGGCTGTCAAATCCTATCCTGTTCATGGCCTTCCTCCGTCGTTCGTCGTTAGGTCCCTTGGATATTATAACAGATTTCGACGCCCTTCGTCATTATCGCTCGATTAAATGGGAGGGCGTTTTTTTGCGTACAAATCGTGCTTGACATCCGGGCCGCGAACCCATAAAATATATGATAGGATATTCATGGGAAGGCGGTGGAGCGGCCATGCGGCGAGGGCTCAGATGGTTCCTGCGCGGGCTGATCGTCGGCGCGTTGGCGCTGGCGTGCTTGGCCGTGCCCGGCTTCGCCGAGGACGCCCAGGGTTTGTCGGTCACCTTCACCGTCAGCCCCGCGGAGCTTGTGGGTCCCAGCGACGCCACCATGACCTTCGTCATCACCAACGACACCGCCGCGGACATCAAGAACATCTACCTCACCTCCGCGGACGGCCTGCTGTCCGAGCCGGTGGGCCAGCTCGCGGCGGGCGAGACCCAGACCCTGTCGCGGCCCCACGCGGTGACCCAGGAGGAGCTGGACGACGGCTGCGTGCGCTACGTGCTGAGCCACGACAGCCCCGTCCCCGGCGGCGAGAAGGTGACCCACACGCTGGTCGCGCCGGTCGTCAAGGGCGACGTGCGGCCGGACGTGGACTTCACCCGGCAGGTGTCCTCCCGCTACATCGCCGCGGGCGGCATGCTGACCATCACCTACCGGGTCACCAACAACGGCAACGTGCCCGTCAGCGCCATCTACGTGCGCGACGCCCTGGGCGACTTCACCGGGCGGCTGGAGCAGCTTCCCATCGGCGCGACGCGGACGTTCATCAGCCGCGTGACAATCAACATGGAGTCCCAGTCCGACGCCAGCCTCGAGTACGCGGTGCCCTCCGGGGAGACCGTCACCCGGCGGCTGGATCCGGTGACGATCCGGCTGTCCGAGAGCGCCCTGCGGGCGGACTTCTCCGTGGGCCGGTCGGCCTTCGACCCGGACCGCGCCGACGCGGTGCTGATGCTGACCAACGCCGGCAACGACGACTACGACGACATCACCGTGCTGGACGACGTGTACGGCGGCGTCATCGCCGACGGCGTCAGCCTGCCCCGGGGCAGCAATCCCCTGGAGGTGGCGCTGACCTATCCTGTGCGCGGGGAGGGGGAGTACCGCTGGCGGGTCACCGGCGTCAGCCAAGCCGGGGAGGCGGTGGACTTCGTCACCGAGACCCTGACCCTGCCCAAGGAGAACGCCCAGCGGGTGATCGACATCCGGCTCGAGGTCACGCCCCGCACGCCGCGGATCACCCGCCCCGGCAACGTCACCTTCGACGTGGCGATCTACAACGAGGGCACCGTGTCCGCCAAGGAGCTTCTGTTGTTCGAGGTGGAGCGGGGCAGCGCCCGGTCCCTGGCCGTGCTGCCCACCGGCGACCCGTCCCGGTTCACCGTCACCTATGAGGTCAAACAGGACAGCCGGTTCATATTCTGCCTCAACTACCTGGACGCCGAGGGCCACCCGCGGACCATCTCCGCCGACCCCATCGACATCCAGATCGGTCCCTCCGGCGTGGCCCCAGAGCCGCTGGACAGCGAGCGCATGCAGCTCGAGGGCGCGTCCGTGAAGCCCGGCAACAGCTCCACCTTCACCATACTGCTGATCGTCGCCTCCGCCGCGTTGGTGTCCATGTTCACCATACTGCTGGTGACCTCCCTCCGTGCGCGGCAGGACCGCCGCCGCCGCATCGTCGAGCAGAAGCGCCGCATGCGCGAGGAGCTGGGCAAGACCGCCACGTTCACGCCGGTCAAGGTCAAGGCGGATAAGAAGAAGCGGGGCAAGGGCAAGCGGCGCAGGCCCGAGGACTGATCGATACTGTGTGCACTTGACAGCACAGCCTGACAGGTTTATACTATGTTTATACGATCCATCGACGCGGGGAGGTGCCAGCTATGCAGCTTCGCCTGAAACAGTGGGGGAACGGCACGGGCATACGCTTTACGAAGGAGTTCCTGAACCGGGCGGGCGTGAAGCTCAACGACACGCTCGAGGCCGAGATCGTCAACGGGCAGATCGTGCTGACGCCCCAGTTCCGACATCGCAGCCTCCGGGAGCGCGCCGCGGACTACGGCGGCCAGCTCAACCTGTCCGGGGAGATCGAGCGGGAAGCGCCCGCGGGCAGCGAGGTGTGGTGATGAAGCGCGTGGAGCAGGGCGACCTGCTGCGGGTCGGGGGATTGGGCTACCCCGTCATGGTGGTCAGCAACGATTTCTTCAACGAATCGGGCAAGGCCATCGTGTGTCCCATCGTGAAGAGCGCCGTCGAGGGCCCGCTGCACATCCGGGTCAAGGACGAGCGGGTGGAGGGCTATGTCCTCTGCGAGCAGGTGCGCTTCGTGGACCTGACCGTGCGGCGCTGGTCCAAGCTGTCCGAGACCCACTATTTTGACATCATGGACATCTCCGACGCCGTGATGGGCATGTTCGACTATCAGGCGCTGTGACGATGCCGAAGGAGATCAGCAATGTTTGAGGGCTTTACCGACGAGACCTTTGAGTTCTTCATGGCCATACAGTTCAACAACAACACCGAGTTCTTCCATTCCAACCACGACTGGTACGTCCGCGCGGTGCGGGAGCCGTGCCTGCAACTGGCGGCGGCGCTGTCGGAGGTCATGACGGACATCGACGACGAGATCGAGCTTCGGCCCAACCGTGTGGTGAGCCGCATCAACCGGGACCTGCGGTTCTCCCGGGACAAGTCGCCCTACCGGGACTACATGTGGCTGCGCCTGCGCCGGCCCGCGGACCCGAGCCGGGCGAACCTGGGCTTCTACTTCGACATCAGCGCCCGGGAGAGCAGCTTCGGCATGGGGTTCTACGAGGAGAGCAAGCCCCACATGAACGGCTTTCGGCGGCGGATGGTCACCGAGCCGGAGGCGGTGCTGGACCTGCTTCGGCCCCTGGAGGACGATTTCACGCTGCACATGAACGCCTTCAAGCGCATGAAGCGGCCCGAGGCGCTGCACCCCGAACTGTGCGACTGGTACCCCGTGCGGAGCTTCTGGTTCGTCCACGACAACGCGGACTTTTCCCTGTTGAAGTCGCCCGCGCTCACGGACGCCCTGGCCGACGGGTATCGGCGCCTCGCGCCCCTGTATAAATACGTGCGGGACATCCCCTCCGAGTCCGACGAGGACGTGACGAAGCTTTTGGGCGGCGACGCCGCAAACCGATAGAGAAAGGATCATTTATGGACATTGACAGTACAAGATGGCTCAAACTGAGGAGCGGCTCGGACATTCGCAGCCGTGAGAACGACCTGACCGACGAGATCTGCGCCCGGGTGGGCTACGCCTACGCCCGGATGCTGGCGGACCGCCTGCGCACCACGCCCGACACGCTGACCGTCGCCGTGGGCTGCGACGCCCGACCCTCGGGCCAGCGGATCAAGGCCGCCCTGTCGCGGGGGATCACCGCCGCGGACAGCGACGTGGTGGACGGCGGGCTGTGCGCCCTGCCCGCGCTGTTCATGCGGGTGTCCCAGGGGGCGAAGCCCGGCAGCGTCCACGGCGCGGTGATGGTCACCGGCGGCGACGCGGCAGAAGAAGTCAACGGCTTCAAGTTCATCACCGCCGCGGGCGGACTGACCGACGCCGACGTGGCGACGCTCCTGCGCATGGCCGCGGCGGACCCGGTGCCCGAACGGCTGGTGACCCGCGCCCAGTTCATGGGCGACTACCGGGACTACCTGCTCAAGCGCGCCGCCGAGCTGTTGAAGGACGACGCGCTGAAGCCGCTGCTGGGCCTCTACGTGGTGGTGGACACCGCCACCCTGGGCGGCGCGTTCTTCGCCAAGCTGTTGGAGGACCTGGGCGCGGACGTGGAGCGCCTGGAGGACGGCGACCTCGCCGAGGCCGTGCCGCGGTTCGAGGCGGACATGGGCTTTGCCTTCGACGGGGATTGCAGCCGCGCCTGGCTCTTCGACGCGCAGGGCCGCGCGGTGGACGGCAACCGGCTGATCGCCGTGGTCGCGGCCATGCTGCTGGAGGAGCGGCCGGGGCTGACGTTCGTCACCGACAGCGTCACCTCTACGGGCCTGTCCGCGTTCATCGCGGAGTGGGGCGGCGTACACTACCGCTTCAAGCGCGGCTACCGCAACGTCATCCGCGAGGCCATTCGCTTAAATGACGAGGCCATCGACTGCCCCCTCGCCATCGAGACCACCGGCCACGCGGCCTTCCGCGAGAACGGCTTCCTGGACGACGGCATCTACCTGGCCCTGCGGGTGGCCTGCTGGGCGCTGGACTGCAAGCGCGAGGGCAAGACCGTGTTCGACCCGCTGGCCGACTTGAGCGAGGCCGTGGAGGCCCGCACCCTGCGCCTGCGCATACTGGACGAGGAGGACCCCGCCGCGTCCAGCCAGGAGGCCGTGGAGATCATACTGTCCCACACCCTCGAGGACCCCGAATGGCAGATGGCCCAGGACAGCCGCGAGGGCGTGCGCATCACCTTCAACCTTGACGGCGGCGTCAAGAACGCCTGGCTCCAGCTCCGCATGTCCGTGCACGATCCCGTCATGGTGCTCCACGCCGAGAGCGACATCCCCGGCGGCGTGCGCCGGGTGCTGGGCGAGCTTTACGCGCTGATCAAGGATACTGAGCTGCTGGACCTGACGCCGCTTAAGGAAGCGGTCGAATGAACGCTCAAGACCGGGCAAATCGCCCGGTCTTTCATCGTTTTGGGCAGGAATATTGTACAAATGCGACCGCGCCGCTTGAATAATTAACAGGAAAGGCGTATTATATACAATAGTATAATTATGTCACGGAGGCATCGCGTTTTGAGTTACGATCAGACCAGGATCCGCAATTTCTGCATCATCGCCCACATCGACCACGGCAAGTCCACCCTGGCGGACCGCATCCTCGAGGTGACGGGGGTGATGAAGCTGCGCGACATGACCGACCAGGTGCTGGACAGCATGGAGCTGGAGCGCGAGCGCGGCATCACCATCAAGTCCAAGGCCGTGCGCATGCCCTACACGGCGAAGGACGGGAAAGAGTACGTGCTGAACCTGATCGACACCCCCGGCCACGTGGACTTCACCTACGAGGTCTCCCGGGCGCTGGCCGCCTGCGAGGGCGCGATCCTGGTGGTGGACGCCAGCCAGGGCATCGAGGCGCAGACCCTTGCCAACGTGTACATGGCGCTGGAGCACGACCTGGAGATCCGCCCGGTCATCAACAAGATCGACCTGCCCTCGGCCCAGCCTGAGGTGGTGAAGGGCGAGATCGAGGACGAGATCGGCATCGACTGCGAGGGCTGCCCGCTGGTGTCGGCCAAGCAGGGCGTCGGCATCGAGGACGTGCTCGAGGACATCGTCAAGAACGTCCCCGCGCCCGAGGACGACGCGGACGCGCCGCTGCAAGCGCTGATCTTCGACTCCTATTACGACAACTACCGCGGGGCCATCTCCTCTGTGCGGCTCAAGGCCGGGCGGGTGAAGGTGGGCGACCGCATCCGCATGATGGCGGGCAAGTGCGAGTTCGACGTCACCGAGGTGGGGGCCTACCTGCCCCTGGGCTACAGCCCCCGGGAGAGCCTGAGCGCGGGCGAGGTGGGCTACGTCGCCGCCTCCATCAAGGACATCGCCGACATCCGCGTGGGCGATACCATCACGCTGGCGAACAGCCCCGCCGCCGAGCCGCTGCCGGGCTACAAGCCGGTGCTGCCCATGGTGTACTGCGGCATCTATCCCGCCGACGGCGCGGATTATGACAGCCTGCGGGACGCCCTGGAAAAGCTGCGCCTCAATGACGCGGCCCTTTCCTACGAGCCTGAGACCTCCGTGGCTCTGGGCTACGGGTTCCGCTGCGGCTTCTTGGGTCTTTTGCACATGGAGATCATCCAGCAGCG
>JAFUWR010000016.1 GCA_017471125.1 Clostridia bacterium
GATAGGGGAGGCAAGAGGGTAACGACTATACGCGGCAGCCTTGGCTCCCCTCCCAGGGGAGCTGGCGCGTAGCGCCTGAGAGGTCGTCCCCCTGTTCCCTGTTCCCTGTTGCCTGTTCCCTCGCTCCTAAAATTTTTAGTTAGACCCCCTTGACAACGATTGTCACCCTTATATACAATAGAAGTAGGAACGCGCCCATTCCCACGGGAAGGGTGTGTAATATAAAAAAGAAGGAGGACAACACATGAGCAAGAGAGTGAGCCGCAGGAGCTTCCTCAAGGGGACTGCCGCGGGCGCGCTGGGCCTGGCCTCGATGGGGCTGATGGGCGGCGCGTTGGCCGAGGAGGCCCCGCAGGCGAAGGCCATCAACGAGCCGGAGACCTGGGACTACGAGAGCGACGTGGTGGTCATCGGCACGGGCACGTCCTGCTACGGCGCGATCAAGCTGGCCGACGCGGGCCTGTCCGTCATCGCCATCGAGGCGTATGCCACCGCGGGCGGCACCACCGGCATCTCGGGCGGCATGCAGTGGCTGCCCAACAACCACTTCGCCCAGGAGTTCGGCGACACCCGGGAGAAGTCCCTGGAGTACGTGAAGAACATGCGCAAGACCTCCGGCATCACCGACGCCCAGTGCGAGGCGTTCGTGGACAACGCCGGCCCCATGCTCGACTTCGTGACCCCCATCCTCGAGGCCACCAGCGTCGGCGTCAAGGCCACCCAGACCGAGGGCTTCGGCGACTTCTACGCCCATTGGGACTGCGGCCTGGAGCAGGGCCGCACGGTGGACTTCCGCATCCCCGGCGACTTCTTCGGCGCGGCCAACTGGCGCAAGGCGTACCTCGAGGCCCAGGAGAAGCTGGGCGTGCAGTTCAGCCTAAAGACCACCGCCACCAAGTTCGTCTACCGCATCGACGACGCGGGCGTGCCGGAGATCCTGGGCGTCATCGCCGAGAAGGACGGCAAGGAGCTCTCCTTCAAGGCGCGCAAGGGCGTCCTGCTGGCCACCGGCGGCTTCGACTGGGACCAGGACCTGTGCAACACCTTCCTCGCCACCCCCACCGAGTACGCCTGCTCCCTGAACACCTTAAAGGGCCAGGGCCTGCGCATGGCGATGGCCGTGGGCGCGGACCTGAGCAACATGACCGAGACCTTCGGCCACATCACCTACAAGGTCAAGGCCGAGGAGCAGAAGGCCAAGGGCGTGCCCTGCAACATCATGTATGAGCGCATGATGCCCCGGCAGATCATCGTCAATTCCCAGGGCCGCCGCTTCATCAACGAGTCCTCGGACTACGACAGCTCCTGGCGCACCATGGCCGGCTACAAGACCTGGGGCGACCACGACCTGCAGAACGTGCCCGCCTGGATCATCCTGGACCGCAAGCACGTGGACACCTACGGCTTCAACGTGTCCGCCTACATCGGCGACGTGGACGAGCGCGGCGTGCCCCCGTATTTCTACGAGGCGCCCACCCTCCGCGAGCTGGCCGAGAAGATCGGCGTGGACCCGGACGGCTTGGAGGACGAGGTCAAGAAGTTCAACGGCTACTGCGAGAACCTGTACGACCCGGACTTCCACCGCGGCGAGAACCCCTTCGAGTGGTACTTCTTCTCCGACAGCTCCGTGGAGCCTGGCCCCGCCCGCAACCTCGGCCCCATCGAGGAGGGTCCCTTCTACGCCGGTGAGCTGGCGCCCGCCATGCTGGGCACCTGCGGCGGCCCCCGCCTGAATGAGCACGCCCAGGTGATGCACGTCAGCGGCACGCCCATCGGACGCCTCTACGCCTGCGGCAACTGCTCCGGCTTCGGCGGCCCCGGCCCCGGCTACGGCGGCGGCGGCGGCACCATCGGCCCCGGCCTGACCATGGGCTACATCGCGGCCAACCACATCATCGACACCCTGACCACCAACTGGGACGGCACCACCACCACCGGCGAGGGCACCAAGATCGAAGCGGGCGACGTGGCCAACACCGAGAGCGGCCTCGATCCCTACGGCGACAACGGCTTCGGCACCGAGAGCACCGTGGCGCACTCCTACAACCCCGGCACCTACTCGGCCACTGCCGACGGCCTGGGCGGACCCGTGACCGTCACCATGACCTTCACAGGCGACGCCATCACCGACGTGCAGATCGACGGCGCGCTGGAGACCCCCGACATCGGCGGCGCGGCCATCGAGACCTTGAAGGCGGCCATCATGAAGGCCCAGACCGCCGAGATCGACGCCGTCGCAGGCGCGACCATCACCTCCACCGCGGTCATCACCGCGGCGCGGGATTGCATCGCTCAGGCGTCCAAATAATCGCGCATAACGACCGACGACAAGCCCCCGGCCCCCGGCCGGGGGCTTGTCATGTCTCCCCGCCCCATCCGGCGCTATTCTTCACCTGACGATAATGGACAGAATGGGTTACATGTGTTATACTGTAACGTAAAGGAACCTTAAATTTACAGTTCGGCCCCGCAAGCGCCGCGACAGCCCGAGGAGATGCGTATGTGGAATTACAGCTTCCTGTTCCCGAGCGTGCTGGTGCTCTTCACGCTCCTGATCTTCTACTTCACCCGGCCCAGGCTGTCCATCCGCATCAACCGCACGTTCCTGGCCATGCTGGTGCTGGAGCTCTTCATCATCGCCGCGGACATCCTGTCGAGTGTGGCGGACGAGGACTACACCGACCTGACCGTGGGGACGCTGTACTTCCTGAACACGCTGTTCTTCGTGCTGTACTTCGCCCGGGCCTACGGCTTTTTCCGCTTCACGGCGGACGTGCTCAAGCTGACCGACCGCCGCGCCGCCGTCGTTGCGCTCATCCCCTTCATCTTCTGTGAGATCGTCGCGCTGTCCAGCCGCGCCACCGGGCTGATCTATCGCATCACCGGGGCGGGCTACGTCCGCGGCCCGTGGTACGACCTGCTGTTCTACGAATACCTCGTCTACATCCTGGCCGCGCTGGTGCTGGTGTTCGTCAAGCGGCGGGCGATGAAGCCCCGGGACGCGGCGGCCTGCGCGGGCTACGAGCTGGCGCTGCTGACCGGCACGGTGGTCCGGCGGCTCGCGCCGCGGCTGCTGGTGATGAACACCTTCGCGCTGGTGGGCGTGCTCATCATCTACCTGGCCTTCGAGAACCCCGACCGCTACCTGTCCGAGCGGGGCAACGCCTTCAACATGCGGGGCTTCGTGATCGTGCTGGACGAGCTGGCCCGCCGCAGCGACCACCACATCCTGGCCTTCGTGATGAAGAACTACACCCACGAGCGCAGCATCTACGGCGGCACCCAGACCGACCGGGCCATCGCCCAGATCAACGGCTACCTGCGGGAGAGCTTCCCGAGCTGCATGCCGTTCTACCTGCGGGGCGGGCGGTTCGCGCTGCTGGGGCCGGAGCGGCTGGACTGGGAGGCCATACGCGCCGCCGTCGCCGACCGCTTCGAGCGCCAGTGGTTCACGGAGCTGGGCACGATGTTCTTGCAGGTGGGCTTCGCGGAGCTTCGGACCCAGCCCCGGCTGGACACCGCGGACCGCATCGTCAACAACCTGACCATCGCCCTGGAGCTGGTGGGACGGCCCGACGCCGACGCGCCGCGCAACCTGGTCATGGACGCCGAGGGCATCCGCAAGCTGGACGAGGAGGTGGACATCCTCCGCACCCTCACCGGGGCCATCGAGCGGGGCGACGTGGAGGTGTTCCTCCAGCCGGTGTTCGACAGCCGCGCCCGCAGGCTCGTGGCCGCCGAGGCGCTCTGCCGCATCCGGGACGACACCGGGCGCATCCTGCCGCCGGGGCTGTTCATCCCCGTGGCGGAGCGGAACGGCCTGATCGACCGCCTGGGCGACCTGGTGTTCCAAAAGACCTGCGCCTTCGTCCACGACCACGATGTCGACGCGATGGGCCTTAGGTGGGTCAACGTGAACCTCTCCCCGATCCAGTGCCTGCGCCGCGACCTGGTGAAGCGGCTGACGGACATCCTCGCGCTGTACGGCCTGCCCGCCGAGCGCGTCCATTTGGAGATCACCGAGCAGTCCATCGTGGACTACGCCATGATGGAGGCCCAGATCGACGGCCTCCGGGAGGCCGGGTTCAGGATCGTGCTGGACGACTACGGCAGCGGGTACTCCAACCTGACCCGGGTCAAGCACTACCCCTTCGTGGACATCAAGCTGGACATGGAGGTGGTCTGGGACTACTGCCAGACCCGCGACAGCCTGCTGCCCCACGTGGTCACCGCGTTCAAGGAGCTGGGCTTCACCATCACCGCCGAGGGCATCGAGACCCCGGGGATGGCCGACGCCCTGGCCGCGCTGGGCTGCGACTATTTGCAGGGCTACCTGTTCGACGAGCCGCTGCCCATCGAGGCGTTCGTCGAGAAGTATCAATGAGATGACCTCCGGCGCGTTTGCTTCGGCAAATGCGCCGGAGGTCATTTATTCATAATATGGACGCAACACAGAGTTTCACTACATGTGTTATACTATGTCAGCATGGTAAAACGATGAACGGACGATGTGGATGATGAAGAAGGACAAGAGACGGATCGACCCGACGCAGCTGCTGTCGCTGATATGCTTCTGCCTGATCGTCGCGGCCTGGTGCCTGGCCTCCTACGGCGGCACGGTGAGCGAGATCTTCCTGCCCACGCCCACGGCGGTGATCGCGAAGATCGCGTCGATGGCGCGGGACGGCTCGCTGTGGGCCAACTGCTGGGAGTCCATCTCCCGGGTGATGATCGGCTGGATATGGTCGGTGATCGTGGCGGTGCCCATGGGCATGCTGATGGCCAGCTCGAAGAAGTTCTCGGCGTTCGTGCAGCCCATCATCGAGTTCGCCCGCTACCTGCCGGTGGTGGCGCTGGTGCCGCTGACGCTTCTGTACCTGGGCATCGGCGAGAACCAGAAGTACACCATCATCTTTTTAGGCACGTTCTTCCAGTTGGTGCTGATGGTGTGCGACACGGTGTCCGGCGTGGACCGCAACATGATCAACGCCGCCCGCACCCTGGGCGCGTCGAAGCTCCAGGTCTACCGCGCCGTCATACTGCCCGCGTCGCTGCCGGGGCTGATGGACGACCTGCGGCTGACCATCGGCTGGGCGTGGACCTACCTGGTGGTGGCGGAGATGGTGGCGGCCAACAACGGCCTGGGGTACATGATCCTCAAGTCCCAGCGCTACCTGGCCACGGACACGATCTTCGCGGGGCTGATACTGATCGGCCTGATCGGGCTGGTCACGGACTGGCTGTTCCGGCTGCTGACCCGGGTCGTCGCGCCGTGGTACGAGCGGCTGGCGGACGGAAAGTGAGGCGCGGACGATGGAGAAGCAGGTGAAGCTGGCGGTCAGGGGCCTGAGCAAGGCGTTCGACGACGGCGCGCGGCGGGTGGAGGCGCTGACGGACATCGACCTCGAGATACGTCAGTCCGAGTTCGTGATGATCGTCGGCCCGTCCGGGTGCGGCAAGACGACGCTCATCAACATCATCGGCGGGCTGGAGACGGCGTCCGCGGGCGAGGTCTTGTTGGACGGGCATCCCGTGTCCGGCCCCGGCGCGGACCGCGGCATGGTGTTCCAGGGGTACAGCCTGTTCCCATGGCTGACGGTGGAGAAGAACGTGGAGTTCGGGCTCAAGATGAAAAAGCTCCCCACGGCACAGCGCCGGGAGATCGCCCAGCGCTACATCGAGCTGGTGGGGCTGAAGGGCTTCGAGCAGGCCCTGCCCAAGCAGCTCTCCGGCGGCATGAAGCAGCGCGTCGCCATCGCCCGCACGCTGGCCAACGAGCCGGAGGTGCTGCTGATGGACGAGCCCTTCGGCGCGCTGGACGCCCAGACCCGCGTGGTCATGCAGGAGCTACTGGCCGACATCAGCCGCCGCACCGGGACCACCATACTGTTCATCACCCACGACATCGACGAGGCCGTGCTGCTGGGCGACCGCATCTACGTCATGAGCCGCCGCCCCGGCCGCGTCCGCGAGATGCTCACCGTCGACCTCCCCGAGCCCCGGAGCCACAAGAGCCTCGTCCTCCCCGAGTTCCTGCGCATCAAGGCCCGCATCATGGATATGCTCTGGCAGGAGAGCAGCGACGCGGCGATGGACCGGTGAGGTCGAGGCAGTAGGCAATAGGCAATAGGCATTAGTCAGTTACCCGCTGCCACGTATCATCGTGACCCCCTTGCCTCCCCTCCCAGGGGAGGTGCCGAGCGAAGCGAGGCGGAGAGGTCGTCCCCCGTAGGGGCGGCGTTGCGCCGCCCGCCAGGTGCAACGCTGCGAAATGTACTCGGGCGGGCGCCGAAACGGCGCCCCTACGAGAGTGCTTTCAACTCCACACTGACCCAAATAGAGAAAGGACAGATACTCATGAAGAAAACGATGCGAATCCTGGTAGCCCTCGTCCTCGCGGCCCTGCTGCTGACCGCCGCGGCGTCCGCGGAGGCGCTGACCGACGTGACCATGGCCTTCTGCACCTGGACGGGCTACGCGCCCATGTTCATCGCGCAGGAGAAGGGCTACTTCGAGGAGGCCGGGATCGACATGGACATCCAGGTCATCGAGGACGAGTCCACCTACGCCGCGCTGATCACCACCGGCAATATCCAGTTCCTGGCCACCGCCCAGGACCCCAACATCAAGATGTACGCCAACGGCGCGTCCAGCCTGTACGTGCTGGCGATGGACGCCTCCTGCGGCGCGGACGGCCTGGTGACCACCGCGGACATCGCGTCCCTGGACGACCTGGAGGGCAAGACCTTGGCGCTGGACAAGTCCGCCTCGTCCTACTATTTCTTCCTGACGGCGCTCGAGAACGGCAGCGCGCTCAAGGAGGACGACATCAACGTCATCGACATGGGCGACACCACCGAGGC
>JAFUWR010000191.1 GCA_017471125.1 Clostridia bacterium
GCATATCTCTGGAAAAACGCCGACGAAGCCCACGCCGCAGTGGACGGCGCCCTGGGCGACCTCATCCGGGACCGGGCGGAGACGCTGGGCCTGCATGTGATTGGGTTTGAGGAATCGGGCTTCCGCAACACCTTCTCCATCAAGCCCATACGGACGATGGCGGACTTCCAGGGCATCACGGTCCGCACGATGGAGAACAAATACCACCAAGCGGCGTTCGAGGCCTTCGGCGCGAACCCCGTGCCCATGGCCTACACCGAGGTGTTCCGGGCGCTCCAGGACGGGGAGATCGACGCCTGTGAGAACGGCACCTCCAACTGCTACAACTCCGGCTATTACCAGATCACCAAGAACATCACCAACACCCGGCACGCCTATACCTTCATCATCCTCTGCATGTCCGACGCGGCGTGGGAACGCATCCCCGACGACCTGATGCAGCCCTTCCAGCAGGCCGTGCGGGACGGCGTCCTGTGGGAGCGTGAGCGGCTGGTCGAGGCGAACGCGGAGGCCGAGGCGCTGCTCAAGGATCGCGGCGTCCAGTTCTATGACATCGACATCGAGGAGCTCCATGCCGCGTACCATAAGATCGCCGACGAAAAGGGGTTCGTGTTCGACGAGGAATGGCAGGCCGCCGTGGACGAGGCCATCGCCATCGCCGCGGAGCAATAGACAAAGCCCCCATCCTGCGCAAACGAAAGTGGTTGTAAAAGAATGAAAAAACACCTTAAGAACGCGGTGCCCGCGCTGCTGCTGATCGTCGGGATCATCGCCGCGCTCCTGAATTTCATATCGGACAACTCGGCGCGCAACGCTCGACAAAACGAGGAGTATATCACCGAGCTCACCGAGCAGCGCGCGTCCTCCATGGACACCGAGTTCGCCGAAAACCTGACCTTCATCCGCTCCATCGCGTACCTGTACGGCAGGAGCCTCAAGTCGCCCTGGGCGGACATCGCCGTGATCGCGGATTACGAGAAAAACACCTGCTTCGACATGCTGCGGTTCGTGGACGCCACCGGCGACAACTACACCAGCAAGGGCGTGCGCAGCAACCTCGCGGACAGGGATTATTATCAGGCCGGCATGCGCGGCGAGTCCGGCATCACCTACGTTCAGGAGAGCCGGGTGACCGGGCAGCGGCAGATCGGCTTCTACGCGCCGGTTTCTTTCCAGGACGAGATCATCGGCGTCATGGTCGGCTTCTACGGCGAGGAATACCTGCGGTCGAGGCTGGGCTTCGACCTGTTCGGCTACCAGGGCGAGGGGTGGCTGATCGCCCGGGACGGCGCCGTCCTCGGCGCGACGCAGGCGGAGATCCCGGACAACTTCTATACCTATCTGCGGGACGGGGACCGCTGCACGGAGGAGGAGCTGGACCGCCTGATCCGGTCCGTCGGCGACAGCCGGTCCACGGCGTTCACCATCCGCGACGACGATACGGACGTGACGAGCTACGCGGTGTGCCTGGAGATCTGCGACTGGGTCCTGATCCGCAGCTTCCCCGCGAACGTGGCGCGGCAGATCCAGCGCGGCTCGATCCTGGAGGGGCAGCGGCTCGTCATGATCCTGGTGGCCCTGTTCATCTCCTACACGCTGCTCGTCGGCATCCGCACCCTGATGGAGAAGCGGCAGATGCAGAAGAACCTGATGAACGCCAACGAGAAGGCGTACAAGGACGCCCTGACCCGCGTCAAGAACAAGGCCGCTTACGACGAGTACATCGACCAGCTCGAGCGCGACATCCAGTCGCAGGCGGTCCGCGAATTCTCGATCCTGGTCTGCGACATCAACAACCTCAAGGACATCAACGATCACCTGGGGCACATCGAGGGGGATCGGTATATCCGCGAGGCGAGCCACCTGATCTGCCGGTACTGGGCCCACAGCCCGGTGTTCAGGATCGGCGGCGACGAATTCGCCGTGCTGATCATGAACGCCGACTATCGCGACCGCGACCGGCTGCTTGAGGAGATGCGGCAGGAGATCCGGGAGAACATGAAGCAGGGAAAGGTCGCCGTCGCGACGGGCATGTCGGTGTTCGACCCGGAGAACGACAAGACCTTCACCCAGGTCTTCGACCGTGCCGACGCCCTGATGTACGAAAACAAGTCGGACCTGAAGGCGTGACCCCGGCCGCGCCGGTCAAAGCATCGACAAACCCCTGCATTATTCGGGATGCAGGGGTTTGTCATTACTCTGAGGAGCTGTCGCGCGGACAGCTCCTCTTTTTATATCAACGCCCCTTGCCCCGGGCGGTATGGGGTCAGGTGATGTTGGTCATCGTGCGTCCGCAGCGGGGGCACAGGCCGCTGCCGGCGGCACAGGTGGTGCCGCAGTTGGAGCACTGGGCGATGCCGTAGCGCCCGTTCCCGTTGCTTGCTGGCGGGCAGGCGTAGGTCCCGCCGTTGGCCGCGCCCATGACCGCGTCGTCCACCGTCTCGAAGGCGCAGGAGGACTGGGGAAACAGGGGCAGCGAGAAGAACTCGTCGCAGACGGATTCGGCGAACTCCTCGCAGGGCGGCACCTGGCAGAAGCCGTAGGTGGGGACCATGATGTCCACCTCGGCGATCACCTTGAGCACCACGGTGACGCAGACGGTGATCTCGAAGGTGCAGTTGCCGATGTAAGAGCCGGACACGCAAATCGCGCTCACGAGGCTTTCGAGGGTGAAGGGGATGATGGAGTCGTCGGGGATGCAGAGCAGGATGTCCTTGCTGACGGTGACAGTGGTCTGGCCCATCCACTCCTGGCAGCGCTGGTCCAGGAACAGCACGTCCAGCGGCACGTCCACGTTGCAGCGCACCCGGGCGAACTGGGGCCGGTCGGCCAGGCGCTCCACGGACAGGTTGGAGATGCGGCCCAGCGTGGTGGAGGAGCGGCAGTTCTCAAACGTCCACGCGCCGTAGGGCCGGGGCAGCGGGTTCGGGCTGTTCTCGGCGTTCTCCACCGCCTCCTGGTGGGAGATGGGCCCGTTGGGGCAGGTGCATGAACAGCGGTTGTCCTCGCAGGCGCAGGTGCACTGGCGGTTCATGGGGTTCTGGCAGTCCGAGCCGGGCAGCACCGGCACGATGTTCTCGATCACGATCTCCTTGTCGTCCAATTGCTCCTGCTGCATGCAGCTGTCGTACACGTTCTTCACCTGCACGCACACCCGCTGGTTCAGGCCCGTCAGGATGTTCCCGCTGACCATGCCGGGGGAGTTCTCCGAGTTGGCGTTCTTGTAGGAATAAAATGACATCGAGCATACCTCCTGTCTTGTCGAGCGGCTGACCTGCCGCCCACACTGCATGGTATGCCCGATGGAAAAAAGGGTGAAAACGGGATATAGAATTGTCTAAAATTGCCGGAACAAGGCCACCAGCTTCCCCAGCACCTCGGCGTCGTCGACGATGATGGGGGCCATGGTCCTATTCTCGGGTTGGAGGCGCACGTGGCCGTCCTCATAGAAGATGCGCTTGAGCGTAGCCTCGTCGTCCACCATCGCCACCACGATCTCGCCGTTCTCGGCGGTGCTCTGCTGGCGCAGCACCACGATGTCGCCGTCCAGGATGCCCACGTCGATCATGCTCTCGCCCTGCACCCGCAGGCAGAAGATATCGTCCTGGCCCAGGGCGCTCTGCGGGAGGACGATGTAGTCCTCGATGTTCTCCACGGCGAGGATCGGCTGGCCCGCCGTCACCCGGCCCACCAGCGGCACGCTGCGGCCCCGCTGGTGGGAGCCGTCCAGCACCTCCAGCGCCCGGGGCTTGGTGGAGTCCCGGCGGATCAGGCCCTGCTCCTCCAGGTGATTCAGGTGCGCGTGGACCGTCGAGGTGGACTTGAGCCCCACCGCGTGGCAGATCTCCCGCACCGACGGCGGATAGCCCTTCAGGTCGATCTCGCTCTTGATGAAGTCCAGTATCCGCTGCTGATTCAGCCGTGATGAACGCATAGCCGTGCCCCCCGCCGCAAATCTTTTCTTTCCTTTCATTATTATATCACAATTGTCCGGGAATTGCAAACATATGTTCCGGGAAATACGGACATTTCTGTCACATGGCACGCCTATTCGTTGAACAGGGCGCTGTGTGTGCCCGTGCGGGTCAGGGTCAGCACCAGGACTTGGTCGTCCACCCTGTAAATCAGCAGCCAGTCGGGCAGGATGTGGCACTCGCGATGGCCCCGCCAATTGCCCGACAGCGGGTGGTCGTCGTATTGCCTCGGAAGCGGTTCGCCGTTGGCCAGCAGCCGGATGACGTTGTCCAGCAGCGCGATGTCCCGCCGCTGCTTCATCATCAGCTTGTAGTCGCGCTTGAATTGCGCGGTCGTCTTGACGATGTACTTCATGATTTCAGGTCCGCGAATAGCGCATCGAGATCGTCATATCCCTTCTCGGTCGGGTCGTAGGTGATGCGCTCCGCCTCCATCATGGCGGCGAGGGTCGCCTCGTTCGGCGTGCGCCTCCACTCGTCCTCCGTCAACCCCATCTCGACCCGCACCAGCCGGTTGAACATGCCGCTGACCGATTCGCCGCGCCCCTTCGCAAACGCCTCCACGGCCTGCTTCTGTCCCTTGGGCACCAGCGTGACGATGCGGTCGTAGGCCTTTGCCGCGTACCGGTTCTTCACCGTTGCCGAAGTCCTTCCCATAATGACACCTCCTGTCGTCCTGACGATAGCATACCACAGCGCTCATACATTGTCAAGTATGCTTTTGGCGGGCGGCGCAACGCCGCCCCTACGGCGGGCGCTGAGGGCGGCGCCCCTACGACACGGCAGGTATCGCACTGGTGCCTGGTGCCTGATGGCTGGTGCCTGCCCGTCCGGAGGGCAGCGCCCCTACTCCCTTCTCCCTATTCCCTAATCCCTATTCCCTAATCCCTCCTTTGATCGAACGCGGCTCGATCGAAGCGCCTATTTCATAATTGAGAAGAATCTATGACATTAGTGTCAAAGAGTGGCAGAAAGGGTTGGCTTGTGGTATAATGTGGAGTACCAGAGTGGCGACGAAGGGCCGAAAGGAGGGGTGAGGCGCATGGCGGGAGCAGAATTTTCGGGAAACTATCCGCATAATATTGATCCGAAGGGCCGCGCGACGATCCCCGCGGCCTACCGCGAAGCGCTGGGCGAGAACTTCACCATCGGCCTGAACAACGAGTTCAACGCCATCGCCCTGTACCCCACCGAGAAGTGGCGGGACATGAGCGCCCGGCTGGACCGCATCCCGGACAGCGACGTCCGGGGCATGGCCTACGTGCGGCTCATCAAGGCGTTCTCCTTCACCAACCAGAGCCTGGACGGCCAGGGCCGCGTGCTGCTGCCGGCGGTGCTTCGGCAAAAGACCGGCATGGACAAGGCCATACGGTTCGCGGGCATGGGCCGGTACCTGGAGATCTGGGACGAGGCCCGCTTCGTGGCGGCCAACGAGGCCGCGGAGCAGGACATCGGCGCGCTGCTCGCCTACGTCAACGACCGCTATTTCACCCCCGGCGACCGACCCGTCTCCCAATGACCGCATGACCGGCGAGGGGTTCTTTCCCCGACATCGGAGGAATAGACATGAACAGGAACACCAACCGGCGCACCCGCCAGGAGCAGCGCAGGCGCGCCAACCGGACGCTGATGATCGCGTTCGCCGTCGTGCTGTTCGTGGGGATGTTCGCCCAGGTCTTTATGATCGCGCGGCTGTCCCGGCAGAACAAGGACATGCGGGCGGTGGAGCTGGAGATACGCGATTTGAACGCCAACGCGGAGAACCTGAAGCTGGCGCTCAACCAATTGGGCGACCTGGAGCTGGTGGCTGCGAGGGCCGAGAAGCTGGGCATGAAAACGCCCGGGGAGGGACAGATCCGGGTGGTCAACCTGCCCGACGTGGTCGGGAATACTTCCGCGCAGAGCGCTGAGAACACCAGCGCTGAGGAAATGAATCAGTAAATTTCCAGCAGGCGGGGAGGGATGGGCATGGTTCTCACAGGGCCGGTCATCCGTCGCCGCCTCGCTGTGTGTATGGCCGTGTTCTTCATGCTGTTTTCGGCCCTGAGCGCGCGGCTGTTTGTTTTACAGGTGGTGCGGTCGGAGGAATTGCAGCGCCGCGCCCAGAGTCAGTGGACCTCCGAGAGCGTCGTCGCGCCGACCCGCGGGAAAATCACCGACCGCAACGGCCGGGTGCTGGCCCAGAGCGCCACCGCCTACACCGCCTCCGTCAGCCCCCGGCAGGTCACCGACGCCAAGAGGCTCGCGCGGCTGCTCGCGCCGGTGCTGGACATGGAGGCCGACGCCATAGAGAAAAAGGCCTCGGACACCTCCAAGGGCGGCGTGACGCTCAAGCGGCAGCTCTCCCGGGACCGCGCCCAGCAGCTCAAGGCCATGAAGGCCGAGTACGCCCGGGCCGGGTCCGACGCGCTCAAGGGGCTTTATTTGGAGGAAGAGAGCAAGCGCTACTACCCGATGGGCCAGTTCGCCAGCCAGCTCCTCGGCCTGACGACCATCGACGGCGTGGGCCAGGCGGGACTGGAGCAGGCGCTGGATCGCTACCTGTCCGGCCGTGAGGGCCACATATTGGAGGCCATCGACGGCAAGGGCCGGGCGCTCAGCAGCGCCGAGCGCGCCTACGTGCCCGCGGTGGACGGCGGCAGCGTGAAGCTGACCCTCGACGCCTCCATACAGGCTTTCGCCGAGCAGGCGGCCCGAGAGGCGCTGACCGTCAACAACGCCAAGGCCGTGCGGCTGCTGGCCATGGACCCCAACACCGGCGAGATATTGGCGATGGTGTCCAAGCCGGACTTCGACCTGAACGACCCGCCGCGGAATGATGTCGAGCAGCTCACCGAGCGCATGCGCAACCGGGTCGTGGCCGACGCCTACGAGCCGGGCTCCACCTTCAAGATCCTCACCGCTGCATCCGCGCTGGACGCGGGGCTGGTGACCCCCGCCGAGGGCTTCTACTGCTCCGGCTCGGTCACCGTGGACGGCGGCAGGATCAAGTGCTGGGGCAATCCCCACGGGGCGGAGACCTTCGCCCAGGCGCTGCAGAACTCCTGCAACCCCGTGTTCGTGGAGATGGGCCTGCGGCTGGGCACCGAGCGCTTCTACAAATACCTCGACGCCTTCGGCATCGGGCGGAGGACCGGGGTGGACATCCCCGGCGAGGCGGGCGGCATCGTCATCGCCGAGAAGAACGTCAAGCGGGTGGACCTGGCCCGCATCGGCTTCGGCCAGTCGGTGGCCGTGACGCCGCTCCAACTGCTGACCGCCGCCTGCGCCGTCATCAACGGCGGCGACCTGATGAAGCCCTACGTGGTCTCGGAAATACTGGACGCGGCGGGCGGCGTGGTCGAAAGGGGCCGACCCGAGGTCGTGTCCCATCCCATATCGAAGGCCACGTCGGACACCATGCGGGTGCTGCTCGAAAACGTGGTCACCGTGGGCGGCGGCAAGAACGCCTACCTGCCCGGCTACCACGTGGGCGGCAAGACCGGCACAGCCCAGGTGTACGTCAACGGCGTGGTGTCCTCGGCCACCCACATCGGCTCCTTCCTGGGCTTCGCCCCGGCGGGCGACCCGCGGATCGCCATGCTGATCGTGGTGGACGAGGCGGACGTGCCCGTGGACTACGGCAGTGTCACCGCCGCGCCCTTCGCCAAGGAATTCCTGGAGCGGGCGCTCAACTACCTGGGCGTGGCCCCGGACACCGACGAGCCCCCGGCGGAGGAGACCGCCGCCCCGGACGTGGCGGGCATGACCATCGAGGACGCCGCCGCGGCCATCAAGGAGGCGGGGCTGGGCTACGCGCTGGACGGCGCGGGCGCCTACGTCAGGGCGCAGCTCCCGGCGGCGGGCGCGGCGCTCCAAAAGGGCTCCATCATGATGCTCTACGTGGACGGCAGGCCCGACGACGCCGCGACCGCCCGGGTGCCGGACGTGACCGGCATGACCGTGGTCAAGGCCAACCAAATATTGCGCTCCTTTGGATTGGAGCTTCGGGTGGAGGGCAGCGGCCTGGCCGTTTCGCAGTCCCCCGCCCCCGACGAGACCGTCGTCCCCTCGACCGTGGTCGCGGTGCGCTTCGAGCCCGCGGCCGCCAACGTCAAACAAGTACTGGAGGAATCCGGATGAAACTGAACGCGATGATCGATAGGGTCCCCGGCAGGGTGGAGACCGTGGGCGACGTGGCGAACGTCGAAATCAAGGCGCTGCGCATCGACTCCCGCAGGGTCCAGCCCGGCGACCTGTTCTTCTGCACGCCGGGGCTGCGCATGGACGCCCATGCCTTCGCGCCCCAGGCCATCGAGAAGGGGGCCGTGGCGCTGGTGGTCAGCCGCCGGCTCGACCTGGACGTGCCCCAGGTGATCGTGGAGGACGTGCGCGTCGCCACCTCCTACATCGCCGCGGCGTTCTACGATCATCCCGCCGACAGGATGACCATGATCGGCATCACCGGCACCAAGGGCAAGACCACCACCAGCTTCCTGGTCAAGTCCATACTGGACGAGGCGGGCTACAAGACGGGCCTGATCGGCACGGTCTGCTCCATGATCGGGGACGAGACCCTGCCCTCCAGCCTGACCACCCCCGACCCGGTGGAGACCCAGGCGCTCTTGAAGCGCATGGTGGACGCGGGCATACAGTGCGTGGTCATGGAGGTGTCCGCCCACGCCACCGCCATGCACCGGCTGGCCGGGGTGAAGTTCAAGGTCGGCGCGTTCTCCAACTTTTCCCAGGACCACCTGGACTTCTTCAAGGACATGGACGAGTACTTCGCCGCCAAGATGAAGCTGTTCGCGCCGGAGATGTGCGAGGAGATCGTCTACAACGTGGACGACGAGCGCGTGGCCTCCGCCATGCGGAAGCTGGGCCGCCGCGCCTTGCGCATCGGAATTCGGGAGCCCAGCGACGTGTACGCCAACGACATCGAGGTCGGCGAGCGCGGCTGCTCCTTCCTGATGACCTGGCACAAGCAGTTCCGCACGTCCATCAGCCTGCGCCTGGCGGGGGTGTTCAACGTGTACAACGCGCTCTTGGCCGCGGGCATCTGCATCTGCGCCGGCATCGGGCCGGAGGCCATCCGCCGGGGGCTGGAGCGCGTGCGGGCCGTGCCCGGGCGCATCGAGCTGTTGGACACCGGCACGCCCTACCGTGTGATATTGGACTACGCCCACTCCCCCGACGCGCTGGAGAACATCCTGAACGCCGTGCGGGAGACCACCAAGGGGCGGCTCATCGCGCTGTTCGGCTGCGGCGGGGCCAGGGACCACTCCAAGCGGCCCATCATGGGCGAGATCGCGGGGCGGCTGGCGGACTACTGCATCATCACCAGCGACAACCCCCGCAACGAGAACCCGATGGACATCATACTCGCCATCGAGGAGGGCATCAAGACCACCCGCTGCGCGTACGAGGTCATCGAGAACCGCCGGGAGGCCATACGCGCCGCGCTCAAGATGGCGAAGCCCAACGACGTGGTGGTGCTGGCCGGGAAGGGCCACGAGACCTACCAGGAGATCAACGGCGTCAAGCATCCCTTCGACGAGAAGGTCATCGTCGGCGAGCTCTTAAAGGAGATGGGCACCGAGCGGGTGCACTGCACCGTCAATAAATAGGCGCGTCAGTATTGACTTGTGACGGCATTTTGACTAAAATAGAATAGGTGCTGCGAAGGAGAGGCCGTCCCCGGATGGGACGCCTTGTAGGGGCGCCGTTTCGGCGTCCGTCCCGATGAGCGCGGGGCGGGCGGCGCAACGCCGCCCCTACAACTGCATATGCCGCCCTTCGCCCGCGCACCCTAATGGTATCGAGGGGGTAAACAGAAGATGCAGAGAGTGATATGGACGGTGGTCGCGGCCTTCGCGATGGCGATCGTGCTGGGACCCATCGTGATCCCGTGGCTGAAAAAGCTGAAGCTGGGCAAGGTCATCTACGAGCTGGGGCCCGACCACGCCGCCAAGGCGGGCACGCCCCAGATGGGCGGCATCATATTCGCGCTGCCCGCGCTGGTGGCCGCCGTCGCGTTCAGCTACAAGGACGCGGAATGGGGGCTTTTGCTGATGTGTTTGGTCAGCGCCGTGGGCTTCGGGGCCATCGGCTTCATCGACGACTTTTTGAAGGTCAAGAAGCACAGCTCCGAGGGCCTGACGCCCAAGCAGAAGCTGGCCCCGCAGATCGTACTGTCCGTCGCGCTGGCGGTGTGGGCCTACCTGCGGCCCGACGTGGGGTCGTCGCTGACGGTGCCGTTTTTCAAGGTCGAGTGGAACTTAGGGTGGTTCTACATCCCCGTGATGGTGTTCATCCTGGTGGGCACGGTCAACTCCGCCAACCTGCTGGACGGGCTGGACGGCCTGCTGGGCGGCTGCGCGCTGTTCGACTTCATCACCATGGTCGTCATCTGCCTGGCGCTGTCGGCGGCGGACCCCGCCCGGTCGGGCAGCCTCCTGAACGTCGCCATCTTCGGCGGGGCCATGGCCGGCGGGCTGATCGGCTTCTTGCAGTACAACTCCCACCCCGCCCGGGTGTTCATGGGCGACGTGGGCTCCTTCTTCATCGGCGGCGCGCTGGTGGGAATGTGCATGGTGACGCGGCTGTCGCTGCTGCTGCCCATCATCGCCCTGGCGATGTTCCTGTCCAGCGTGTCCGACCTCATACAGTTCGCCTACTTCCGCGCCACCCACGGCAAGCGCTTCTTCCGCATGGCGCCCCTCCACCACCACTTCGAGAAGTGCGGCATGCCGGAGACGCGGATCGTGGCGATGTACTACATCGTGACTGTTATGTTGTGTTTGCTGACGCTGCTGGGGTTCGTGGCTTAAAGGCCGTCACGCGACATCGA
>JAFUWR010000192.1 GCA_017471125.1 Clostridia bacterium
AGCCGGACCTCGGCCAGCGTCAGCCCGCCCCGGACGCACAGCGGAACCGTCTCAAGCCGCGCCTCCTTCGCCCCCGGCGCGTCGGACGCGACCACCCGCACCATGCCGTCCGCGCCCTTGCGCAGCCAGTCGCGCAGCGTCCGCGGGCCGTCCAGCGTCCCTTGCAGCACCGCCAGGTAGCGCTTGTCCTGTTCGTGCCCGGCGAACGCCTTCGACAGCCGCGCCGCCGCCTTCGACGTGCGGGCGAACACTATCGCCCCGCCCACGGGACGGTCCAGCCGGTGCACCAGCCCCAGGTACACCGCCCCCGGCTTCTGATATTTATGCCCGATATAGCCCTTCAGTATGCCCAGCAGGTCGTCGTCCCCGGAGCTGTCCCCCTGGGAGGGGAGGTTGGGGGGCTTGACGACCACTAACAGGTGATTGTCCTCATATAACACCGGTATAGCATACTTACCATGATGAATCACATCGTTCATGCGCCTACCCCGGCAACGTCACAAAGAACGTGGCGCTCTTTCCATACTCGCTCTCGGCCCAGATCCGCCCCTTGTGGGCGTCGACGATGTTCCGTGCGATGGCGAGGCCCAGCCCGTTCCCGGCGACGGCGCTGTTGTGGGACAGGTCCTCGCGGTAGAAGCGATCGAAGATACGCCCCAGGTTCTCGGGCGCGATGCCCTGCCCGGTGTTGTACACGCTGAGCTGGCAGCCGCGGCCCTTCTGCGTGAGCGACAGCCGTATCGTCCCGCCGTCGTCGGAGTACTTGAGGGCGTTGGACAGGAGGATGACCGCCAGCTGCTGGAGCATCTCCCGGTCGCCCCGGACGGTCACGCCCTCGGGCACGTCGGTCTCCAGCGTCTTGCCCGCCTCGAACACGGTGCTCTCGAACGGCAGCGCCACGCCCAGCAGCGCCTTGGACAGGTCGAAGCGCTCCATTTGCGCGGTGACGGTGCCCTTGTCCATCCGGGCCAGCGTCAGCAGGCTCTGCACCAGCCGGTCGGTGCGGCGCACCTCGGACTGGATGTAGCCCAGGTACTCGTTCTCGCCGATCTCCCCGGCCAGCACCTCGGCGTTGGCGGAGATGACGGCCAGCGGGGTCTTGAACTCGTGGCTGGCGTCCCAGACGAACTGCTTCTGCCGCTCGAACGCCGCCTGCACGGGCTTCACCATCTGCCGGATCAGCAGCCACGCGCCCAGCGACAGGATCGCGCAGGCCAGCCCCGCCACCAGCGCCGTGGTGCGGGCCACGCTCTGGGCCGCCATGACCTCGAGCCGCGCATCCAGCACGATCAGCCGCGGCTCCCCGTCCACCTCGGTGCGGCAGAAGTACTGCCCGCCCGCAGTCTTGCCCAGCTCCCGGCCCGTGGCCAGCGCCGCGGCGGTCATGGCCGCCACCTGCTCGTCGGTGTACAGCTCCCGCCGGTCGCTCTCCCAGCTTGAAACGCCGCCGTCGTCGGTCAGGGCGACGGTGTAGAAGTTGGACAGGTTGGCCATGCTGTCGTTGAAGCCGTCGTCGGGCGGCGCGGGCGGGTCCATGTCCCCCTCGGGCTTTTCGGGTGGCGCCATGTCGAGCGGCATCCCCTGCCCCAGCGCGCCGGGACGGTTGCCCCGGTTGCGGGTCAGCACCCGCAGGGTGGCGTAGGCCCGCTGGTCCACGAGGCGATAGTTGGCGTAGCTGATAGAGAACACGATGCCGCCCGTCACGATCGCCAGCACGCCGATGACCAAGAGCGTCATCCGCAGCTTGAGCCGCGCGATCATGCCCCGGCCTCCAGCGAATAGCCCAGCCCCCGGGACGCCTTGAGCTTGACCCCCGCGCCGATGAACGCCAGCTTCTTCCGAAGGAACGATATGTAGACCTCGAGGTTGTTGTACTCCGCGTCGCTCTCGAAGCCCCACACCCGCTCGATCAGCGTCTCCTTGGGCAGGATCTGGCCGGGATTGCGCAAGAACAGCTCCATCAATTGGTACTCCTTCGCGCCCAGCTTCACCGACTGCCCGGTGGCCTCGCAGGCCAGCTTGGCGTCCTTCTCCGACAGCGACACGCCGCCGAAGCTCAGCGCCATCACGGGCGCGCCGTCGCCGCGGCGGGTGATGGCCCGCAGGCAGGCCACCAGCTCCTCCATCTGGAAGGGCTTGGGCAGGTAGTAGTCCGCCCCGGCCTGGAGGCCGCGCACCCGGTCCTGCAGGTCGCCCCGGGCGGTCAGCATCATCACCGGGGTCTTGATGCCCTCGGCGCGAACGCGCTCCAATATCTGAAAGCCGTCCATGCCCGGCAGCATCACATCCAGTATGATGGCGTCGTAGCCGCCCGACAGCGCGCAGTCCAGCCCGTCCGGGCCCGTGTACGCCGCGTCCGCCACGATGCGCTCCCGGCTCAGCAGGCGGCACACCGCGCTCGACAGGTTCTTCTCGTCCTCGACCAACAGTACGCGCATGGGGATGGCTCCTTTCGATCTCAATTATCCATTATACGCCTCTATCGCCGCATACGCCTCCGCGAAGCGGGACCGCATCTCGTCGTCCGACAGGCGCAGGTACCGCTGGCAGTGCTGGAGCACCAGCGCGGGGCGGGTCCGTATGTTGGACAGCAGGTTGTTGTAGGCCGACTTGTACTTCTTCTCCGTGAGCTCCATCTTTTCAAGGTAGTCCGGCAGGATGGGCAGTATCCTTTGAAGCTGCGCGTTGGCGGCGTCGGCCAGGCTCCGGCTGGACAGGTAGGTGGACAGGGCGGTGTTCAGGTTCGACAGGAACCGCTCCCGCAGCGTCGGGTTCGCCATGAACGCCTTGAAGAGCTGGGCGTTGGTGCCCTGGGCCATCAGCTCGAAGCCGTCGGTGCTCTCCTCCCCGCCGCGCAGGGCGCGGTCCAGGTCGTAGATGACCCAGCGCCACTTGCCGTCCGCGTCGGGGTTGCGGTAGCGCTTGACGTTGACGGTGTCCGGCGGGCCGTAGACCACCTGCATGGTGATGAAGTCGATGAAGTTGTCGATGTCCACCTCGGAGGCGATCAGGTCATAGGTCTCCTGGGTGGCATTGTCGTGGGAATCGAGGTACGCCTTCAGCGCGATGTAGGAGGCGTTGGAGCCCTGCTTCTCCTCGTAGCCGCTCTTGACCAGGTCGAGGGCGTCCTCCTGCCCCGCCCAGCCCTCGCGCCGCGCCAGCGAGAAGGGGCTGATGTTCTCCCGGATGTACATGGCGGAATAGTATACGCCGTTCAGGTAGCAGATGCACTCCTCGGACTCCATGTACATGACGCGGGTGTACTGGGCCTGGTTGGTCATCACCACGTCCCGCATGAACGCGGCCTTGTAGTCCTGGCCGGAGTAGCGCAGTATGAACGCCTCGTACTCGTCCCAGGGGCGCTCCCGGAAGATGGGATAGCGGAAGCGGTCGCCGCCGTAGCAGCCCTTGGCCATCACCTTGAAGCACTTCAGCTCATAGGCGCGGGTGTTGCGGCCGTGCAGCTTGATGCCGCACTCCTGGGACACGGCGGTCTCCCCCGCCCCGGTGAACAGCTCCACGTGGGCCTCGCGCTCCCAGTCCATCCAGAAGTTCGCGCCCCGGTTGTAGTCGCCGTAGGGGAACTTCTCCTCGGCGTTGGGGCCGGGGACCATGATGCCCGTCTCGTCGCTGAACAGGCCGGTGGGGTCGGACACCAGGGAGACCACGTAGGGCGCGTCCGAAGCGGCGTTCACGTCGTAGAGGTAGCTCTGGGTGTCCATGATGGAGGGCAGGCAGCCGTCCGCGTAGGCCCGGGCCCGCAGGATGGTGGTGCCGCTGACGTCGATGGGCGTCCCGGTGTAGCGGGTCTTGGTCTGGTCGGGGTCGGAGCAGTCCAGGGTGTAGTAGATCGTCGATCCCGGCGCGGCGGACAGCGCCACGGAGAACGCCTCGCCGCTGTGGAAGAGCCCGCCCTTCACAGAGAACTCCACCCCCGCCGCCGGCGGGTGGAGCGCCGTGCCGTTGGCCTTGAGGGGCGTGCCCCCGTCAAAGTAGCCGGTGGCCCCGGCGGCGTCCCGGCCATAGGAGACGCCCGGGTACTGCTGGGGGATGAACAGCGTGTCGATATTGTTCCCCGACGGGTCCGCCAGGCAGATGGCCTCGCCGCCCGTGCCGGACAGGGCGAAGGGCGCCGACAGGTAGCTGGCCGGGGCCGCGCCGTCGCCCACCAGGAACACCGTCATCCGCTCGCCCGCGGGCAGCACCGTGCCCTCGGGGAACTGGTAGCGGCGCGGGCGTCCCGGCTGGTCGGACAGGCCGAAGCCGTCCAGCCGCACGTCGGCGCTCGTGGGATTGTGCAGCTCCACCCAGTCGGCCTGCTCGCTCTCGGGCATCGCCATGACCTCGCTGATGTACACGCCGCCCTGACGGCGGTAGGCGTCGCGCTCGTCCAGCTCGATGGCGGCCTCCAAGGTGTTGGCCGCGTCGGGGGTCGGCGGCAGCGCGTCGGTCCAGCCGGAGCCGTCCACCCAGGACCAGGCCTGCCCGGTCTTGAGGTCCGGCAGCGTCACCGTGGACACCACCGCGCCGTCGGACCGCGCCAGCCGCAGCGTCTCGCCCGCGTGCAGCTTGAAGCCCGCGTGCAGGTGGTTCGGGTCGCTCGTGCGGGTGTCGCCGGAGCAGTGGAGCGCGATGTAGCCGCCCGCGGGCAGGGTCACGCCGGGGAAGCGGAACTTGTCGGGCTTGGCGGCGTTGTCCGTCAGGCAGTAGTCCTTCAGGTTGATCGCCCGCCCGGTCAGGTTGCGCAGCTCCACGTAGTCGTGGTATTCGCCGTTCTCGTCGGGGAAGGCGCTGACGTTGCGGGTGGCCGCCTCGTTGATCGCCACCTCGCCCGCGGTCTCGCCCGTCTCGCGGACGGCGTCGTCGTCGTTGGCCGCGCCGGGGGTGGCGGCGGACACGATGACCCACTCCCCCGCGTCGTCCCGGCAAAGCGCCTCGTCGGCCTCCAGCGCGGGCACCTCGGCGGCGTCGATCAGGTTCTGGGCCGCGTCGTACAGCGTCAGCGTGCCGCCGGACTTGGGCAGCTTGAAGGGCGCGTGGATGGCCCCGTCCGGGCCGGTGGTCCCGCGGCCGTCGGCATAGATAATAATGAAGCCGCCGGGCGCGAGGGTCGCGTCCGGGAGCACCAGCGTCTTGTTGACCTTCGTGTCCCGCACCAGGCACACGCCCCGCAAGGAGATCGGCTGATCGCCGGTGTTCTCCAGCTCCACCCATGCGGGGGCCTCGCCGTACTCGTCCCGGAGGGTCAGCACGTTGTGGTTCTGTATCTCGCTCATGCGCAGCGCCGAGGCCGCCCCGTCGTTCCCGGCGTTCAGCGACGCCAAGCCCGCCCGGTCCAGCAGCCCGCCCACGATCAGCGCGACCACGCAGATGGCCGCCAGCGCCGCCGTGAAGCGCACGCCCGCCGCGCTGCCCTGGTTCCTTCTCTTGTTCATCTCTATTCCTTTCGCGTCGCCGCATAATATTCCAATTTGATTATAGCATATAATTTCAAAACGCGCAACTTGAGGTTGTGTTTCGGGCGGGAAATGGTTTATAATAGATGAAGCGCATAAAAAAAGGGGGGTGACGGCATGGACGCGCAGGCGGCGCTCAAGCGATACATCGAGGCGGTCGTCCCGGAGCGGGAGGACTACCTGTACAAGCAGGCGCTGAACAAGGTCCGTGCCATCACCCGGGGCATGAGCGACGACGAGCGCGAGGCATATCTGCAAAGCCGCGCGTTCGCCAACGTCCTCTACCGCGCGCGCAGGGCCGACCGGACCTACCAGGCCCTGAAGCGGGGCGAGCTGGTCAGCGATTATCACCGGGACGAGTTCGAGCGCCTGCAGCCGCTGATCGAGCGGGAGAAGGACGGCCCCATCGACCTTGAGTTCCTGCGCTCGGTGGATCGCAGCCGGGTCCCCATCGGCAAGGCCCGCCGCGCCCGCCGCCTGATCGCGACCCAGGCCCCGCGGCGGACCCTGAACGGGATGACGAAAAAGTATGTCGGCGAGACGGAGGCGAAGGTCGAGCGGTACCTGCAAAGGGCCGACCTTGGCCGCTGGGCGCGGCAGGCCCAGGGCGCGGAGCAGGTGGCCGCGCGGCTCATGGAGACGGTGTTCTCAAAGGGCGTGCCCGACGCGATGATGGAGGACGCCTGGCAGCCGAAGTCGCTGGCCGGGGCGCTGCAAAATGAAGTGGATCGCGCCCACCCGGAGCTCAGAGCCTGCGGCGCGGTGGCCGCCGAGGGCGGCGAAAGAGTCTCCTCCATCGTCAAGTCCGAGGTCCAGCGGGCCAAGCGGGACGTCTGCGCCCGGACGCGCCGCCGCTTCCCCGCCGACCGCCTGCGCCGCCTGCTGTCGAACAACCCTTCCATCAGGCAGATGCAGCGCCAGTCCGACCAGGCGTTCTCCAAGGAGCGCCGCCTGCGGGCCGTGCTGGTGACCGCCGTGCCGGAGCACTACCGGGACCTGTACCCGCTGGCCCGGGCGATGAAGCGACGGTTCATACTGCACGTCGGCCCCACCAACTCCGGCAAGACCCACGAGGGCGTGGGCCGACTGAAGGGCGCGCGCAACGGCATCTATTTAGGCCCGCTGCGCCTGCTGGCCGCGGAGCAGTTCGAGACGCTGAACCTCTCGGACGTGCCCTGCTCGCTGGTGACCGGCGAGGAGCAGATCTGGGTGCCGGGGAGCCGGGTGCAGTCGTCCACGGTGGAGATGGCCGACCTCAAGGCCCGCTACGACGTGGCGGTCATCGACGAGTGCCAGATGATCGCCGACCGGGACCGGGGCGGGGCCTGGACGGCGGCGATCCTGGGCCTGTGCGCGGAGGAGATCCACCTGTGCGCGTCGCCGGACGCGGAGGAACTGTTGAAGGGCATCGTCGCGGACTGCGGCGACGACCTGACCGTCGTGCGCCATCACCGCATGACGCCCCTGGAGGTGGAGAAGGGCGGCTTCGAGTTCCCGGCCTCGGTGCGCCGGGGCGACGCGCTGATCGTGTTCTCCAAGGCCCGGGTCCACGCGGTGGCCGCGGAGCTCAGGCGCAAGGGCTGGCGGGTGTCGCTGATCTACGGGGCGCTGCCGCCGGACGTGCGCCGGGACCAGGCCGAGCGCTTCCAGCAGGGGGACTCGGAGGTGGTGGTGTCCACCGACGCCATCGCCATGGGCATGAACCTGCCCATCGAGCGGGTGGTGTTTTTGGAATCGGAAAAGTACGACGGCGACATCGTGCGGCCGCTGCTGGACTCGGAGATCAAGCAGATCGCTGGCCGGGCCGGGCGCTACGGCCAGTACGAGACGGGCTACGTCAACGCCTTCGGCTTCAAGGGCACGGTGGCCCGGGCACTGGCGCGGCCGCCGCTGATCGTGACCGAGGCGGTCATCGGCTTCCCGGAGTCGCTGCTGGGCCTGCCGCTGCCGCTGACGCAGATCATCGGCCAGTGGAACATCATGAAGGACAAGGGCTGCTTCTCCAAGGCGTCCACCGTCCGCATGGAGACCCTCGCCGCCATGCTGGAGACCCGGCGCACGGACAAGCGGCTGCTGTACCGGTTCCTGTGCATCCCCTTCGACGAGACGGACCCGGAGCTGCTGATCCGCTGGCGGGCCATGTACCAGGCCGAGTGCCACCACGAGCACATCGACGTGCTGGCCGCCATCCCCGAGCTGCTGGACCCGGAGGCCTGCGACGCGGACATGCTGGACGGCCTCGAGGCCGATTACCGGCGCTGCGACCTGTACTACAACTACGCCCGCCTGTTCCTCGACGACCCCGAGCCCGTCCTCGACGAGATACAGCGCCGCAAGTCCCTGATCTCCGGCGGCATCATCCACATCCTGTCCACCCAGCGGTTGAAGCAGCGCGCCTGCCCCAACTGCAACAAGTACCTCCCCTGGAACTGGCCGTATAAGCTCTGCGACGGATGCTATCGGCAGAAGTGGCGGTGAACGGGCGGCACAACGCCGCCCGCCCGGAGGACCTCATCCGTCTTGCGCTTCGCGCAATCCACCTTCCCCAAAGGGGAAGGCATGCTGCCGCAAAGGCGTAGGGGCGCTGCCCTCAGCGCCCGGGGGACCTCATCCGTCTTGCGCTTCGCGCAATCCACCGTTCCAAGGGCCTGCCGGCCCGTTCTCGCTGAAAACAGTCCACTGGACTGTTTTCCGGGCGCTCGAACCCCCAAAGGGGAAGGCAAATGGAACGACCCCAAAGCCTTCCCCCGGTGGGGAAGGTTGCACAGCCGCAGGCTTTGACGGATGAGGTCCCCCCGCCCCGCAAAATACGACTGC
>JAFUWR010000193.1 GCA_017471125.1 Clostridia bacterium
AGGGAAAGGCCCAGTGCGATGAGCTTCTGCTCCACTTCTTCAAGCGACTTCTTGCCGAGGTTTCGCACCTTCATCATGTCCTCCTGATTGCGCTGCACCAGCTCCGCAACGGTGTTGATGCCGGCGCGCTTGAGGCAGTTGAACGCGCGGACGGACAGATCCAGTTCCTCGATGGTCATCTCCAGAACCTTGCTCTTGTCGTCGATCTCGGGCTCGTTGTAGTCCACCCGCACCACGTTCACTGTCAGGTCGATGAACAGGCGCATGTTATTGGTCAGGATCTGCGCCGCGGAGGCCAGCGCCTCCTTGGGCAGGATGGAGCCGTTGGTCCACACCTCGATGGTCAGCTTGTCGTAGTCCGTGACCTGGCCCACGCGGGTGTCCTCCACGGAGTAGCTGACCTTGCGGATGGGGGTAAAGATGGAGTCCACCGGGATCACGCCGATCGGCATGCCGGCGACCTTGTTGCGCTCCATGGCGAGCTGCTTGTTGCGCTCCGCGGAGACGTAGCCCCTGCCCTTCTCCAGGGTGATCTGCACCTGGAGATGCGCGCCCTCGGAGAGGGTGGCGATGTGCAACTCGGGGTTGACGATCTCCACCTCGTCGTCAGCCTTGATGTCGCCCGCGGTCACCTCGCAGGGGCCCACCGCGTCGATGGTGACGATCTTCGGCTGCTCGGTATACAGCTTCGCTGAAAGCAATTTGATGTTCAGGATCAGCTCCGCGACATCTTCCTTCATGCCGGGAACCGTTGAAAACTCATGCTGAACGCCCTCGATACGGACGCTGGTTGCCGCCACGCCGGGAAGCGAGTTCAGCAGCACACGACGAAGGGAATTGCCCAGGGTCTGGCCGAAGCCACGCTCCAGCGGATTGACGACAAACTTTCCATACCGGCTGTTCTCGCCGATCTCCACACGTTCGATTTTGGGTTTTTCGATCTGATCGATCATTCAGCGTTTCCTCCTCTCCTATCACGGCCGGGCTTGACCCCTGCCGTGGTGCTTGTCCCGTCGCCGAACGGACCGATGCGTAACAGATCCGTCCACCTTCGGAACATAACCTGCTTTATCAGGATAAACACACAATTAGCGGGAGTAAAGCTCAACGATCAGGTTCTCAGCCACCTCGTAGTCGATGTCCTCGCGGGTGGGCAGAGCGGCGATCTTGCCCTCGAAGGTGTCGGCGGTCTTTTCGATCCAGGCGGGCACGGTCTTCTTGCCGTACTCCTCCAGCAGCGCCTTGAACTTCACGCTCTGCTGGCTCTTCTGCGCCACCGCCACCACGTCGCCGGCCTTGACCAGCGCGGAGGGGATGTTGCAGCGCTTGCCGTTGACGGTGAAGTGGCCGTGGTTCACCAGCTGGCGCGCCTCGCGGCGGGTGGACGCGAAGCCCATGCGGAAGACCACGTTGTCCAGCCTGCGCTCCAGGTACTGGAGCATGATCTCGCCGGTGATGCCGCGCTTGCGCTCGGCCATCTCATAATAATGATAGAACTGCTTTTCCAGAACGCCGTAGATGAACTTGACCTTCTGCATTTCCATCAGCTGCTTGCCGTATTCAGACTGCTTGCGGCGCATCTGCGGCTTGGGGTTGCGGTTGGTCTCCTTGGAGTAACCAAGGACCGCAGGAGACAAGCCCAGTGCCTTGCACCTTTTCAGAACGGGCTGTGTATTCTTTGCCATGTCCGGTTTCTCCCTTCAATTAAACTCTTCTGCGCTTGGGCGGGCGGCATCCGTTGTGGGGGATGGGCGTCACGTCCTTGATCATGTTCACCTCGAGGCCCGCTGCCTGGAGGGAACGGATGGCGGCTTCGCGTCCGGAGCCGGGGCCCTTCACGTAGACCTCGACGGTCTTGAGCCCGTACTCCATGGCGGCCTTCGCGGCGGTCTCGGCGGCGGACTGGGCGGCGAAGGGCGTGGACTTCTTGGAGCCGCGGAAGCCAAGCCCGCCGGCGGAAGCCCAGGACAGCGCGTTGCCGTTGATGTCCGTGATCGTCACGATGGTGTTATTGAAAGAAGAGCGAATATGGGCCGCGCCGCGCTCCACGAGCTTCTTCTCGCGGCGCTTGCGGGTAACCCTTTTCAGCTTCGGCTTTGCCATAGCGATTTTTTCCTCCCTGATCGAATCAGTTGATTACTTACTTCTTCTTCTTACCGGCAGCCTGCTTCTTCGGGCCCTTGCGGGTACGGGCATTCTGCTTGGTATTCTGGCCGCGCACGGGCAGGCCGCGGCGGTGGCGAAGACCGCGATAGCAGCCGATCTCCATCAGCCGCTTGATGTTCATGGAGACCTCGCGACGCAGGTCGCCCTCAACCTTCAGGTTGTGGTCGATGTAGTCGCGCAGCTTACCGATATCCTCCTCGGTCAAGTCCTTGACGCGGGTATCGGGGTTCACGCCGGTCGCTTCGATGATATCGTCCGCGATGTTGCGGCCGATGCCATAGATATACGTCAGGGCGATTTCAATGCGCTTCTCCCTGGGAAGATCGACACCAGCAATTCGTGCCATGAGATGGATGCACCTCCAACTTGCTTCTATGCTATGCTCTGTAATCGACGATATTGCCCGTACATAGTTTGGGCAGCATCGGCGCGGCCCCTTCGGGCCTCGCCGGAGGAACATGCGCTCCCCCGCCATGGATCCGCCGCCTGGCGTAGCGCCGGATCGGGTTTATTTGAAAGGACCCCGGAAAACAAACCACTATCGCCCCGGCAATCAGCATTTGCCCGGGCGACGTTCGATCCGTCAGCCGCACCGAAGTCCCGTCAGACCAATCTATTATAGCACATCCGCCACCCGGATGCTTACATATTTTGGGCTGTCTGTGTTAAATCTTCGACATTTCATGTTAAAGTTTATTGATAATACCGATTTGAATGTCCTGACATTCAAATCGGTATTATTATTGCAGGAACCCATTCACCATTGTCAACGGCCCGGGTCTGTGGTATAATGGATGCGGGGAGGTGGTCGCCATGCCGTCCGGTCAGAAGGAATACCGTGACAGGCTGTTCAGCTTCATGTTCGGCAACGAGGAGCACCGGGACTGGACGCTCAGCCTGTACAACGCCGTGAACGGGTCTAACTACACCGACCCCGACCAGATCAACATCACCACCATACGGCAGGTGCTGTACCTGGGGATGCACAACGACGTGTCGTTCATGATCGCCGGCGAGATGAACATGTACGAGCAGCAGTCCACCTACAACCCCAACATGCCCCTGCGGATGCTGCAATACGCCGGGAGCTTATATGAGAAGGACATCACCCTGCGGGGGAAGAACAAGTACAGCAAGAGCCTGGTGGCGCTGCCGGTGCCGAAGCTGGTGGTGTTTTACAACGGCACCGCCGAGACGCCCGACGAGACCGTGCTGCGCCTGAAGGACGCCTTCCCCGCGGAGAAGCGGGAGGACGCCGACATCGACGTGCGGGTGCGGCTGGTCAACATCAACCGGGGCCGGAGCCCGCGGCTCATGGAGGCCTGCCGACCGCTGGACGAGTACGCCTGGATCGTCGCCCGGGTCCGCGCCAGCGAGGCGCGCGACGGGCTCGAGACCGCCATCGACCGGGCCATCGACGATATGCCCGGGGATTTTGTCACCAAGCCATTCATGGAAGCGCACAGAGCGGAGGTGAAGACCATGCTGTTGACGGAGTATAACGAGGAGCGGCAGATGGAGCTGTTCAAGGAGGAAGGCCAGGATATGCTGGGAGCGTTGATCACAAAGCTTCTTTCCCAGAACCGAAACGACGATGTCGCGAGGGTCGCCAGCGATCCTACTTATAGAAAGAAAATGTTCGAGGAGTTCCAGATGGCCTGACCCATAGACCACCCTCCCCATCGTCCGGGGAGGGTGGTCTCATCCTCACGCCGCCTCGGCCCCATGCGCCTTGAGCCAGCGCCCCAGCAGCCACAGCGCGAAGGCGGCGCCGAGGGCCTCGCCCACGGGCAGGGCGGCGGCGAGGCCGACCTCGCCGAAGAGCCGGTCCAGCAGGAACATCAGCGGGATATAGAACACCAGCTCGCGCACGAAGGCGTGGAGCATGGTGCCGCGGCCGTTGCCCATGGCCTGCATGCAGTAGGAGGTGTGGTAGTTGATGAACTGCACCGGCGAGGCCACGGACCGTATCCGCAGAAACAGCGTGGCGTAGCCCACGGTGGTCAGCGCGGCGGCCACGTCCCCGGCGGAGGTGGACAGGAACGCCCGCGCGGCCTGCGCCGCGAAGCACTGGAACAGCGCGATGCAGATGAACGAGACCGCGAGCCCGTACTTGCGGGCGGTGGCGATGACCTCCTGCATGCGCTTATGGTCGCCGGAGGAGAAGTTGTACGCCACGATGGGCAGCATGCCCTGGCAGATGCCGATGTTGATGGCGTTGGGCACGCGCTCCACCTTCATGACGATGCCCATCCCGGCCAGCACCAGGTCGTTGTGGGCGGCGGCGATGATGTTGACGCAGATGTTGGCCACGTCGAAGAGCCCCGTCAATATGGCGGAGGGCACGCCCACGGCGAACAGCGCCCGGATGCCGGCCCCGTCCATCCGCCGCGCGTCGCCGGGCTTCAGGCTCAGCGGCGCGTCCTTCGCAGCGCGGGCGTAGGCCCACAGCAGGTAGGCGCAGGCGATCAGGTTGGACAGCGCCGTGGCCACCGCCGCGCCAGTGACCTCCTGACCCCTGGGCAGCAGCACGAACATGAACAGCGGGTCCAGCACGCAGTTGAGTATGCCGCCCATGCTGAGCCCCGCGCTGGCCTGGCTGGAGAAGCCCGCGTTGCGCAGCAGGTGGGCCAGCGTCAGCGACAGTATGCTGGGCACGCCGCCCATGACCGTCACGATCAGCGCGTAGCTGCGGGCATAGCCGAGGGTCGCCTCGGACGCGCCCAGGAAGGTCAGCACCGGGTCCAGGAACAGCCCGATCAGCCCCGCGTAGACCGCGGCGATGGCGATGGCCCCGTACATGCCGAAGGCGCTGACCCGGCGGGCCTTTTCCGGCTCCCCCGCGCCCATCAGCCGCGCCACCAGGCTGCCGCCGCCGATGCCGAACAGGTTCGACAGCGCCACGTTCATCATCACCAGCGTCAGCGTGATGGTGGTGGCCGCCATCATGTACGAATCGCCCGTCCGGCCGATGAAGAAGGCGTCCACCATGTTGTAGATCAAATTGATCATCTGGCTGATGATGGTCGGCACCGCCATGGTCAGCAGCGCCTGCCGCACCGGCGTCCTGGCGAAGAGCTCCTGCTTGCTGATGTTCCGCTTCATGGGACCGCCCCTGTTCTCGTGATCGTTTTCCCCATTGTACCACAGGCAGGTTAATTTTGGCCCGTCGCCCCTTGTAATTTCACACAGGTATGCTATACTGCTTCCATACATTTACGGGAGGCGCGATCGCATGAGGGGACTGGGCACCATCGTCAACGCGCTGGCGATCATCGTCGGCGGCGTCATCGGACTGTTCTGCAAGCGGCTGTTGAAGGAACGGGTGCAGGAGACCGTGGTGAAGGCCACGGGCTTTTCCACCATATTCCTGGGCGCGGCGGGCACCTTCGCCCGGATGCTGTCCTCGGAGGACGGCCGCACGCTGAGCGCCGGCGGCTCCATGACGATCATACTGTCGCTGGTGCTGGGCGCGCTGATCGGCGAGATCATCGACATCGACGGCCTGTTCGAGCGCTTCGGCGGCTGGCTGCGGCACAAGACCGGCAACGACAGCGACAGCCAGTTCATCAACGGCTTCGTCACCGCGTCGCTGACCGTGTCCATCGGGGCCATGGCCATCATGGGCGCCATACAGGACGGCATCTACGGCGACCACGCTACGCTGTTCGCCAAGGCGGTGCTGGACTTCGTGATCGTGCTCATCATGGCGTCGTCCATGGGCAAGGGCTGCGTGTTCTCGTTCATCCCGGTGGCGGTGGCCCAGGGCCTGATGACGCTGGCGGCGGCGGGACTGTCCGGGCTGATGACCCCGGCAGTGTTGGACAATTTGTCCATGGTCGGCAACATCCTCATCTGCTGCGTGGGCGTGAACCTGGTGCGGCCCAAGACCATCCGGGTGGCGAACCTGCTGCCCGCCATCGTCATCGCCTGCCTGGCGACGCTGCTCTGACCCACGGGAGGGATGCACATGGAGCCGCTTTCCATACTGATGTTCATCTTCGCGGGCGCGCTGCTGCTGTACGCGGGGCTGCTGGCGCTGACCAAGGACGTCCGGCTCATCCCCCGGATGCAGGCCGTACAGCCAAAGGACCCCCGCGCCTACGCCGCCGCCTTCGCCAAGATGCTGGCGCTGGTGGCGCTGGCCCCGCTGACCGGCGGCTTCTACGCACTGTTCAACGTCACCGTGGGCGTGGTGCTGATGCTGGTGGACTTCCCGCTGTGCATATGGGCCGGCACGTATTTCTTCAGGAGGCTCCCGTGAAGGTCACCTGGTTCGGCACCACCACGCTGCTGTTCGACGACGGGCGGGACCAGGTGCTGTTCGACTGCCACGTCACCCGGCCGTCCATCCCGCGCTACCTGTTCGGGCAGCTTCGGACCGACGCGGCGCTGGCGGACAGGCTCATCGAGCGCCATCACATCGACCGGCTCCGGGCCATATTCGTCTCCCACGCCCACCACGACCACGTCATGGACGCGCCCTTTTTCGCCCTCCGCTGCGGCGCGGCGATCTATGGCTCCCCGTCGGCGCTGAACGTGGGCCGGGGCGGCGGCGTGCCCGAGGACAGGCTGCGCCCCTTCGGGGACCCCGACATCATCGGCGGGTTCGAGGTGACCGCCCTCCCCTCCCTGCACTCCAAGCCCACGCTGTTCAACAACGACCTGGGCCAGACCATCGACCGCCCCGTCGCCCAGCCCGCCCGGAAGCGGAACTACAAGGAGGGCAGGTCCTGGGACTTCGTCGTCCGGCACAGCGGCCGGACCTACGTCATCCGCCCCAGCTTCAACTATATCGAGGAACAGCTCGACGGCGTCTGCGCCGACGTGCTGTTCCTCGGCGTCTCGGGGTTGTCCAAGGCCGACGCCGCCACCCGCGCCAGGTTCTTCGCGGAGACCGTCGACAAGGTACGCCCCCATACCGTCATCCCCATCCACTGGGACGACTTCTTCTCTCCCCTCGCAAAACCCGTCCGCGGCATGCCCCGCTTCATCGAGGACACCGGCAGGTCCCTCCGCATCCTCGGGGACTACTGCGGCGCTCGCGGAATAAACTGCTTGGTACAGCTTCCGCTGACGAGCGTAGAGCTGTCATCTCCCTCTGCCGTGGTGTCGCAGGAAAACGAAATGACCCGGCTGGAAGCACAGCGGGCCATTGACGATCTGCGCGCCGAGGCGAAAACCCTACCCGAGATGAGCCTCGACGAGATCAACGCCGAGATCAGCGCGGCACGGCTGGAAAGGAAGTCAAGGGCATGAGGATATACGCGGTCTTTGACACCAACGTGCTGGTCTCCTCGCTGTTGACCAAGCGGCTGGATTCGCCCACCGCGCTGGTGGTGGACGCCATCGCCGCCGGGACGCTGGTACCGCTTTACAGCCGCGAGATCATGGACGAATACGCCTCCGTGCTGCGCCGGTCGAAGTTCTCGTTCTCGGAGGCCCGCGTTGAACGCCTGCTGTTGATGATACGACAGTACGGCCTCGCAGTCGAGCCGACGCCCACGGGAGAGCTCCTTCCTGACATGGACGATCTGGTCTTTTACGAGGTCGTCATGGAAAAGCGGGACGACGACGCCTACCTCATCACCGGCAATCTGCGCCACTTCCCGGCCAGGGAATACATCGTCACCCCCGCCGAGATGATGGCGAT
>JAFUWR010000194.1 GCA_017471125.1 Clostridia bacterium
CAAGCTGACCTTCACTACCGAACCGGCTATCGCGGACAAGACCGTGACGTGGAAATCCAGCGCGGGCTCCATCGCGTCCATCAATAAGGACGGCGTCATCACCTTGAAGAAGCAGGGCACCGTGACCTTCACCGCCCCGCCCAAGAAGAACAAGGTCGCCGCGGCGTCCGTGACCATCTTCGTGAAGGACAACACGATTCCGACCAGCCTGACCATCACCCCCGCCGGGCCCACGACCCTGGAAAAGGGCAAGACGCTCCAGCTCACCGTCAAGGCCGACACGCCCGAGGCCGACGCCACCGTGACCTGGAAGTCCAGCAACAGCGTCGTCAAGGTGAACAAGGACGGCCTGGTCACCGCCGACAAGAAAAAGACCGGCACCGCCACCATCACCGCCACGTCCAAGAAGGACAAGACCGTCACACAGACCATCACTATCACGGTCCAGTAAAGGGACCGACGAAAAGGGGGGAGCTGCCGAAAAGCAGCTCCCCTTAAATATGAAAGATCGTGAGCGGCGTCTATAAGCCGAGTTCTGTATTAAACGGTCATCTATCTGGGCCTGCAGTTGCCAGCAGGCTCAAGCGATCACCCGGAGGCGCGACGGGCCGCCGCCGAGGCCGAAGCCTCATGCCTCCCTATCGATCTTGCACCAGGTGGGGTTTACAGCGCGGGCCAGTCGCCAGGCCGCGGGTGAGCTCTTACCTCACCTTTCCACCCTTGCGCCTCCCTTGCGGGAGGTTCGCGGTATATCTCTGTTGCACTTTCCTTAGAGTCGCCTCCACCGGCAGTTGACCGGCACCCTGCCCTGCGGTGCTCGGACTTTCCTCAGGCGCGTTAACGCCTGCGACCGTCTGGCGCCCTCACGATTCTTTTAGGGAGTAGGGAGTAGGGAGTAGGCAGTAGGGAGTAGGGTCAATTACTCCTCATTCGCCTGCATCATATAAGATCCTTCCACAGTTGTCGCACTCGACGATGCGGGAGCCGTTGCGGATCTCGAGGAGCGTCGCGCTGGGCAGCGACATGAAGCAGCCCGAGCACTGGCCATTGACGAGCTTCGCCATGGGCGGCGTGCAGTGCTGCTTGATGGACTTGTACTTTTCCAGCAGCCCGGCGTCCACCTTCTTGGCCTCCTCGTCGGTATGGGCCCGCATCTTCTGGAGCTTGACGGTGTCGGCCTTGAACTCCTTGTCGTACTCCACCTTGAGCTGGTCGAACTCCTGCTTGGTCTTGGCGGCGCGGACGCGGATCTCCTTCTGCTGGCGGTCCTTGACGTCGGCGTCCTTGCGCATCTTCTGGAGCTCCTGCTCGTAGCGGGTGAGGGTGTCCAGCAGCTTCTGCACGCTCTCGGCCTGCTTCTGGGCGTCCTCCACGTTGGCGGGCGAGTTGGCCTCGATCTCCTCGGACAGCTTGGCCAGGGACTTCTCCAGCCGCTCGGCCTCGTCCTGCACGGCCTCCAGCCGGTCCTGCATCACGGCCACGTCGCTCTCCAGCTTCTTCATGTTGGCCTGCTGATCCTTCAGGAAATCGCGGGCCTTGATGAGCTTCTGCCGGTTGGGGGACTGCCGCATCCTGTTCTCAAAGCCGTCGGCCTCCATGTCCACCTGCATGAACTGCCAAAGGGTATCCAGCTGCATTGAATTCATCCTCTCTATAGGTACAGTCCGACCTGACTGTTCAATATACGCACCTTATATTGTACCGCATCGGCGGCCTTTTGTAAAGCGTCTGCCAATGCTAAAATTCCGGGACGCTCGGTGGCGGCGTGGCCGGCCTCGACGACGCACAGGCCGTCGCAGGCGGCGTCCAACGCGCGGTGATAGGAGATCTCGCCGGTGACGAAGGCGTCCGCGCCCGCCGCCATCGCCGCGGACAGGTAGTCCCCGCCGGAGCCGCCGACCACGGCCACGCGCTTGATCGGCTTGTCCAAATCTCCGAAGCGCCGAACAGGCCCGCCCAGGGCCCTCTCCACGCGGTCGGCGAACGCGCCGAAGGTGCCCGCGTCCGTCGCGCCCACGCGCACGCAGCGCTCGACGACCTCGGCGTCGGAAAGCCCGAGGGCCGCGGCCAGCGCGTCGTTCACGCCGGGGCAGGCGTTGTCGTAGTTGGTGTGCATGGCGTACAGGGCCAGGTCCGCGCGAATAAGCTTGCAGAGCATGCGCCCCTCGGCGTCGTCCTCCCGCAGGTGCTTCCGACCCCGGAACAGTATGGGATGGTGGGTGACGATCATCTGCGCCCCGCGCCGGACGGCCTCGTCCACCACGGCCTCGGTCAGGTCGAGGGCGCACAGTACGGCCTCCACCTCCGACGCCTCGCGGCCCGCAAGCAGCCCCACGTTGTCCCATTCCTCCGCGTCCTCCACGGGCGCGAGGGGCAGGAGCAGGGCCATCATATCCTTTACCGTCACAGGCATTTCAGCACATCCTCCCATATGGCGATCTCGCGTACGAGCGCGTCGATCTGCGCCGCGTCGCCGCCCTTTTCGGCCCCGGCCAGCGCCTTTTGCGCCACCCGCAGGTAGAACGCGGCGAAGGGCTCCATCGTTTCGGGCAGGGTCTTTAACAGCACCGGCCCGGCGATCAGCTCCCGCTCGGTATACCGGGCCTCCCCCGGTTCCGCGACGATGATGAGATAGTTCCGCCGTCCGTCGGGGGCGATGCGCTCGTCCGTGATGGCGTAGCCCGCCTCCATAAGCCCCTTGCGCAGCGCGCAGTGCGCCACGTTGGGCTGGAGGATGAGCCTCGCGCCGCCCAGCCGCTCGCGGCCCTCCCGGACCAGCTTCTCTATAAGCGCCCCACCCATCCCGGCGATGACGACCACAGGATAGGCCCGATCCAGCGCCCCCGCGCCGTCGCCGACCTTGAAGTCCACCCTGTCGTTCAGGCCCAGCCGGTCGATGAGCCGCCGGGCCTTTGTCAGCGAATCCTCCGAGATGTCCGTCAGCGCGGCGCGCTGCACCTGCCCGGTTTTCAGCAAAAACGCGCCGAGCCTGCCGTGGTCGCAGCCGATGTCGGCGTAGCTTTCGCAGCGTCCCACCAGCTCGGCGATCGCGGACAGGCGCGGATCGAGGTTCATGCGGCGTTCGTTCATCAGTCGATGGAATCCTTCAATTTGCGGGAGCGGCTGGGGTGCCTGAGCTTGCGCAGGGCCTTAGCCTCGATTTGGCGGATGCGCTCGCGGGTGACCTTGAACTCCCGGCCCACCTCCTCGAGCGTGCGGGCGCGGCCGTCCTCCAGGCCGAAGCGCAGCTTCAGCACCATCTCCTCCCGGGGGGTGAGGGTGGACAGCACGGACATGAGCTGCTCCTTGAGCATCGTGAACGCCGCGGCCTCCGCGGGCGCGGGCGCGTCGTCGTCGGGGATGAAGTCACCCAGGTGGCTGTCCTCCTCCTCGCCGATGGGGGTCTCCAGCGACACCGGCTCCTGGGCGATCTTGATGATCTCCCGGACCTTGTCCTCGGGGATGCCCATCTCCTCGGCGATCTCCTCGGGCAGCGGCTCGCGGCCGTACTCCTGCAGGAGCTGGCGGGAGACGCGGATGAGCTTGTTGATGGTCTCCACCATGTGGACGGGGATGCGGATGGTGCGGGCCTGGTCCGCGATGGCGCGGGTGATGGCCTGCCGGATCCACCAGGTCGCGTAGGTGGAGAACTTGTAGCCCTTGCGGTAGTCGAACTTCTCCACGGCCTTGATGAGGCCCAGGTTGCCCTCCTGGATGAGGTCGAGGAACAGCATGCCGCGGCCCACGTAGCGCTTGGCGATGGACACCACCAGGCGCAGGTTCGCCTCGCACAGCCGGTGCTTGGCGTCGGCGTCGCCTTCCTCCATCCGCTTGGCGAGCTCGATCTCCTCCTCCGCGGACAGCAGCGGCACCTTGCCGATCTCCTTCAGGTACATCCGGACCGGGTCGTCGATGGAGATGCCCTCGGGCACGGAGAGGTCGATCTCCTCCTCCTCGACTTCGTTCAGGAGCTCCGGCTCCGGGATGGCCTCGTCCTTCAGGACCTCGATGTTCAGGCCCGAGAGGGTGTCCAATATGCGGTCGAACTGCTCCGGGGAGAGCTCCACGTCCCCCAGGGTCTCGATGATCTCCTTGTAGGTCAGTACGCCCTTGCCCTTACCGGTCTCGATCAGCTCGCGCACGCGCGCCATCATCGCTTCCTGATTGGTATTGGTCTTGCTCAATTTGGGCCACTCCTTCCTTTAGCAGACGACCGTGCGTCAACCGGTTCTATCTTCATTATCCAGTGCCATGATCTGCCGGTACATCGCGAGCTTTTGCTCCTGCGAGGCAGTCCCGATGTTCTGGTATATCTCGTCGGCGCGGCTCTCCGCGCGGTTCTTATGGATGGTGCGCAGGCAGTCCTCGGCCATCCTCGCGGCGTCCTCCCGGGTGTCCGGCAGGGGGCGGTAGTTGAGGGCCTCCAGCGCCTTTTGGCGGGCGCTCTCGTCGTCCAGGCCCTCGATCCAGCCCGACACGGCCTCCCCCGCGATCAGGCGCTCGGCCAGCGCCGCGCGGGCGGGGTCGGAGAAGTCCGACGCGGCCAGGAGCGCCGGGGCGATGAGGTCCCGGGCCAGCAGCGCGATCAGCGCGCACTCGGCCAGCGCCTGGTCGTCGGCGGGCTTTTCCGCCGGTCGGTAGGGCCTGCGCGGGGCCTCGGCCTGGGCCGGGGCGCTGACCCCGATCTGCCGAAGCAGTATCTCCCGGTCGTAGCCCGTCTCGTTCACCAGCCTGCGCAGGTGGTTCTCAAGCTCCACCGGGTTCTTGACGTTCTTTAAGATGGCGCAGCAGCGCAGCGCGTACTGGGTCAGGTCGTCCTGTATGGCCAGGTCCAGCCCGTCCCTGGCCCGCAGCATGCGGTAGGACGCGGAGTCGTATTTGGGCAGCGCGTCGAACCCGGGCAGGCCGTTGCGCTTTATGAAGTCGTCCGGGTCCATGCCCTGCGGGTAGTCGATGACCTTCGCGGGCAGCCCTTGTTGATCCAGGATGTCCAGCGCACGAAGCGCCGCCTTCTGGCCCGGGGGATCGCCGTCGTAGCTGATCCAGACCTCCGGGGCGTAGCGCTTCATGAGCCGCGCCTGCTCCTCGGTCAGCGCCGTGCCCAGCGTGGCCACCACGCCCTGCACGCCGTACTTGCGCAGGGACACGGTGTCCATGTACCCCTCCACCAGGATCAGCCGCCCCGCCGACCGCTCCTTGGCCGCCATGTTCAGCGCGTACAGCCCGCGCCGCTTGTTGAAGATCGGGGTCTCCGCGGTGTTCAGGTACTTGGGCTGCTCCTCCCCCATCGCCCGGCCGCCGAAGCCCAGCACCCGGCCCCGGGGGTTGATGATGGGAAACATCGCCCGGCCCCGGAACATGTCGAACGCGCGGCTCTCCCGGCGCACGATCAGCCCCGCCTTTTCCAACAGCTCCGGCGCGTAGCCCTTTTCGGTCAGGTGCTTGTACAGGCCGTCCCAGCCCCGGGGCGACGCGCCCAGCCCGAAGCGGCGGATGTCCCGGTCGTTCAGGCCGCGCCCATAGAGATAATTCAGCGCCTCGGCACCTTCACCCGTCCACAGGAGGGCGTGAAAATACCGGGCCGCCTCTCGATTCGCCTCGTACATGGCCTCCCGCTCGTCCCGGGTGAGGCCGTCGCCGTCGTCCCGCCGGCTCCGGGCGGGCACCTCCATGTGCGCCCGGTCAGCCAGCAGCCGCACCGCGTCCATGAACTCCAGGCGCTCCATCTCCATCACGAAGTTGATGACCGTGCCGCCCTTGTGACAGCCGAAGCAATAGTAGAGCTGGGCCTCGCCGTCCACGCTGAAGGAGGGGGTCTTTTCATTGTGGAAGGGGCAGCAGCCCCAGTAGCGGCGGCCCTTCTGCTTCAGGGGGACGTACTCGGAGACCACCTCTTCGAGGCTCGTGCGGGCACGAAGCTCCTCCAGCCAGGCCTGAAACCTTGCGTCCATGGCGCCCCCTCTGATCGGTCGCTGATGTGTCGTGTGATGCTATATCCCTATTATTCGCCGGGGCCGGGTGCTTTTCCTGCCTGACCTTGCAATTTTTTATATACAACAAATGGTCAAAAAAATCCTTCAACATATTATATTTTTAATATTTGGGTCCGGGGGAGCCGCGCCGACATAGTATGGTCTGCGCCGCAGGGCGCCTGGATCGTGATGGAGGCGATGATGCTATGGATATAATCGTTTGCAAATTTGGGGGAAGCTCGCTGGCCGACGGGCCGGGCTTTGAGCGCGTATGGGACATCGTACGATCGGACGCGCGCCGGGCCTACGTGGTGCTGTCCGCTCCGGGGACGCTGGACGGCGCGCCCAAGGTGACCGACCTGCTGGACGCCGCCTGGGACGGGGACGGCGATGCGCTTCAAAGGGTCATCGACAGGTTCGAGGGGATCGCCGCCAGCCTCGGCCTGCCCGGAGATTATTATGCAACGGAACTCACACGCGCAAGTCATATCTCCCGCGCGTGCCTGATGAGCCGGGGCGAATACCTGTCGGCCAGGCTGTTCGCGGACCATGCGGGGCTGCCGTTCATCGACGCCGCCGATTTCATACGCTTTGACGGCGCGGGACGGCTGTCGGTTCCGCGGACCCTCGACCGGCTGCGGCTGCTGCCGGGGCGGGTGCCCCGGGCCGTGCTGCCGGGGTTCTACGGCGCGGGCCCGGACGGGCAGATCGTCACCCTG
>JAFUWR010000195.1 GCA_017471125.1 Clostridia bacterium
TCCGCCACCTGCTCGGTGTGATGCTCAAACCCCAGTTGCTCCATGACCTCATACAGCGGCAGCGGGTCGAAGCTCTGGATCACCTCGATGCCCGCGCCCACGGGCAGGGCCATCGCCTGCTTTTTCAGCCCCGGGAAAAAGTTGCCCGCGACCCCGCGCACGTCGATTTTCTTGAATTCGGAAACCTTGTCCTTCCATTCGCTGTAACTCATGCTCAATGCCTCCCTTCGCCATTATTATAGCAAAAGAAGCCGTCCTTCGCAGTCGCCATGGCAACTTCAAATTAATTATTTCTAATCGTTGCCAGGGCGACGCGCAGGCGGCGTCATTTGTGATATAATCATTTACGGAGGGATGAATGATGTACGAGCAATATCATGGGGTCTTGAAGGATTGCGCCATTTTTCACGGCGTTCCCGCCGACCATCTGGAGGAGACCCTCGCCTGCCTCAAGGCCAAGGTCAGGCGGTATAAAAAGGGCGGCACCATATTCGCCCTGGGCGAGAGGCTCACCCACGGTGGCATCGTGCTGGAGGGCGAGGTGGAGGTCGGCTTCATGGACGACGAGGCTAACGAAGTCAACATGAACCACTTCACCGCCGGGCACCAGTTCGGCAACGCCATGGCCTGCGCGGACATCGCCAGCAGTCCCATCCAGATGCGGGCGGTGACGGACTGCACCATACTGTTTCTGAACTTCCGCTGCCTGCTGGACAACAGGCGGCCATACAGCCCCGCCCAGCAGCGCGTGGCCGCCAACCTGATCCGGGAGTTCGCCTCCAAGAACGTGTTCCTGAACGAGAAGGTGCGCATCCTGAGCCAGAAGCGCCTGCGCGCCCGCATCCGCATCTTCCTTTCCAGCCGCCCGATGGACGACACCGGCACGATCCGACTGCCCTTCAGCAAGAAGGAGCTGGCCAGCTATCTCGGCGTGGATCGCACCGCCTTCTTCCGGGAGCTTGCGCGGCTGCGGGACGAGGGTATCCTCGAAGTGAAGCCTGACGCCATACGCATCCTGGACGACCGTTTTTTGAGCCTGTGACAAAGGGACGGCCCCGCTCGTCATGTCGATGACGAACGGGGCCGTCCTTCATTTGGTCACTCCCACAGTTTCTCCGGGTACAGCCCGGCGTCCTTCATGGCGCGGACGGCGCTGCGGACAGCGGCGACATCCTCGCGGTAGGTCATGCCGTACCAGCGCTCGGCGGTGGGCAGCACCCGCACGCGGCAGGAGCCGTCGGCGATGCCGGCCTTGGGCACGTAGGGCAGGTAATACTCGGCCTTCATGGGGTTCTTGGGCACGTCGTCCCTGAGGAAGGCCTCGAAGCCCCGCTCGAAGGCGGGGACGATGCCCTCGCGGAACGCCCACAGGTTCATGGACACGGGCGTCCCGGCGGGCAGGAAGTGCCAGCTTGAACCGTCGTCGTCGGTCCAGGCCGCGCCGCCCTCCCGGGGCTCGATGCGCAATATCTCCTCGATGGCGGTGAGGTAGCCGTCCCCGTCGGTGGCACACACGCCCCGGGACACGGAGCCGTTCTCGGTCAGCGTGTTCTCGATGCGGTAGCCCACCATGGCGTGCTCGTCCCTGTCGCCGTCGGCCATGAGGAAATCCGCCGCCGCCGCGAAGCCGCCGCGCCCGTAGAAGTCGTCGGCGTTGATGACCGCGAAGGGTCCGTCCACCTGGTCCAGCGCGCACAGCGCCGCGTGGGCCGTGCCCCAGGGCTTGGTGCGGCCCTCGGGCACGGTGAAGCCCGCGGGCAGCTTGTCCAGGGTCTGGTAGGCGTAGCGCAGGTCCACCTTCCTGGCGATGCGGTCGCCGATGGCCGCGCGGAAATCCGCCTCCATCTCCGGCTTGATGACGCAGATCACCCGGTCGAAGCCCGCCCGGAGCGCGTCGTAGATGGAATAGTCGATGATGATGTGGCCGGCGTCGTCCACGGGCGTGATCTGCTTGTTGCCCCCGAAGCGGCTGCCCAGGCCCGCCGCCATGATGATGAGCGCGGGTTTGCGCATGGTTACCCTCTCCTTCCTATTCGTCGGCGAAGATGCGCTCGGCGGCGGCCAGGTCGTCGTGGTCGTCGATCTCGTACCACCGGCCGTCCAGCGGGCAGGCGCGGAACTCCACGTCCCCCAGTATGCCGTCCAGCGCCACCTCGCTCCAGAGCTTCTTCTCGTTCTTCCCCTCGATGTATTCCGCGCACTTGGCGAAGAACGCCGCCCCCGCCTCGGGCGAGAAGCGGTAGACGTCGATGGACGCGCCCAGGGCGTCGTCGGCGGGGATGTCCTTGGCGATGTGGGTGAGCCTGCCGCCCTTCTCCACCACCTTCATGGACTCCTCGAGGTAGAAGCCGATGTCCGTCACGATGGCGTTGGGCCAGTCGTGATCCATCAGCGCCCGGATGACCGAGCCGTCCATGAACACGTCGGCGTTCATCATCAAAAAGTCGTCCCCGGCCACGGCCTCCCGGCCCAGCCAGGCCGAGTACATGTTGTTGGTGGTCTCGTAGTCGGGGCTGTGGATGATGTTCACGTCCCGGAACCGGTCGTGCACCGCCGCCTCCAGCATGTTGGCGCGGTAGCCGGAGATCACCGTGATGTCGGTGACGCCGCAGTCGTACAGGTTCTCCAATTGCTTCAAGAGGATGGGCTTGCCGTTCACGGGCACCAGGCTCTTGGGGATGTCGTCGGTCAGGGGCTTGAGGCGCGAGCCGTAGCCCGCCGCCAGTATCAGTGCTTTCATTATAATTATCCTCCGTTGGGCGATGGGTTCATACCATCGCCTGTTATTCTACCACATATCCCGGAAAAAGGCACGCTTTTTTACAGAATATTCGCCCCATCGGACCCATTCTGTGTTAAATTTTAACTTTACGCGGGACGGAACATGTGTCTATATGTTAAAATAGAGGAAAACGAAGGAGGGCAAGACCATGAAACACCTGAAAATATCGCTGTTCATCGCGCTGGTCGCGGCGGCGCTGCTGATGAACGCCAGCGCAGCGGCCTTCACCGCGGGCACCTACGACGCCACCGCCGCCGGGCGCAACGGCGACGTGACGCTGCACGTGACCTTCTCCGACGACGCCATCACCGACATCACCACCGAGCACGAGGAGACCCCGGGCATCGGCCTGGACGCCATCGACGCGCTGATCGCCCAGACCCTTGAGGCCCAGGCGGTGCCCGCCGACACCGTGACGGGCGCGACGGTCAGCTCCACGGCCTACGTGACCGCCCTGTCCGACGCCATCGCCCAGGCGGGCGGCGACCCCGAGGCGCTGGTGGGCGAGGCCGCGCCCGCGGCAGCCGAGGCCATCGAGTACGACACCGAGGCGGACCTGATCGTCATCGGCGGCGGCGCGGCGGGCATGACCGCGGCGGTCACCGCCCACGATCTGGGCATCGACGTGATCCTGCTCGAGAAGAGCGGCGTGCTGGGCGGCAACACCCCCGCCGCGGCCAACGGCGTCAACGCCGCCAACGCCCAGGTCCAGCTGAACGACGCGCAGTACGTGTCCGTGGGCGCGAGCGTGGCGGGCCTGGTGGAGCTCCAGACCCAGAACGAACTGGCCCGGGAGAACCTGGCGCGGGCCTTCGCGGAGAACTCCGGCGAGGTCATCGACTGGCTTTCCGACATGGGCGTGGAATTCTCCGTGGACATCCAGGAGGACCCCCGCAACCCCGTCCAGAACTACTACATGCTCAAGGCCGAGGCGGACGGCTCCACCGGCATCACCATGACCCGCGCCGTCCAGAACGCGCTCAATGAGCGGGGCATCACCGTGTACACCGATATGGACGCCACCGAGCTGACCACCGGCCCGCTGGGCGTGGTGACCGGCGTGATCGCCACCGACGCCAACGGCCAGCAGGTGACCTTCACCGGCAGGGCCGTGCTGATCGCCACCGGCGGCTTCGGCCACAATCCGGAGCTCCTGGCCGAGGCGAACCCGAAGCTGGCCAACGCCACCACCGACGAGATCGCGCCCACCAGCGGCGAGGGCCTCATCATGGCGCGGGCCGTGGGCGCGAAGGCGGTCGATCTCGAACACATCCAGACCTTCCCCGTGGTCATGGACGGCTACGGCATGGTCACCCCCAACAAGCTGCCCGGCGGCTTCGGCGTCAGCGCCGTGATCGTCAATAAGGACGCCCAGCGCTTCACCGCCGAGGGCTTCGAGATCGGCGACGCCATACTCGCCCAGCCCGACGGCGCGGCCTACATGCTGTTCCGGGAGGACCAGATCGCCCCCGACATGCAGAACATCATCAACGCCGGCTACGTGGCCTCCGCCGACACCGCGAAGGAACTGGGCGAGGCCCTGGGCCTGGACGGCAATCAGCTTCAGGCCACCGTGGACGCCTACAACGCGGACGTCGCCGATGGCACGGACGACGCCTTCGGCAAGCAGGACCCGCTGCCGCTGGAGGGCAAGCTGTACGGCTTCAAGTACGGCGTGGGCGCGCACTACTTCATGGGCGGCATACTGATCGACGAGAGCTGCCGCGTGCTCAACGAGAACGAGGAGGCCATCACCGGCCTGTACGCCGCGGGCGAGGTCACCGGCGGCTTCCACGGCTCCCAGCGCATCGACGGGTCCGGCATCGGCGATTCCTTCACCTTCGGCCGCATCGCGGGGCGCAGCATCGCCGACACGCTGGCGGAATGACGGCGGGCGGCGACCTCATCCGTCTTGCGCTTCGCGCAATCCACCTTCCCCTAAAGGGGAAGGCAAGCCGCCCCTACGGGGGAACGACCTCTCCGCCGACTTCGTCGGCACCTCCCCTGACAGGGGAGGCAAGAGGGTCACGGTTCAGCGCGGCAGCCTTGCCTCTCCTTCCAGGAGAGGTGGCACGGCGTAGCCGTGACGGAGAGGTCGTCACCCCTGTTCCCTGTTCCCTGTTCCCTGCCTCGAGCGCCGGGCGGTCTGTCACTCAATTAACGTATTGACACGCCCCGCCCGATATGTTATAATCAAACCTGTGGAAAACCTTAACGTTTTCGGCAGAATTTTGCGCCCGCGGGCGTAAAAATATGAAGGAGGAACCATTTTATGAAGAAAGTGCTTGCTCTTGTCCTTGCCATGCTGATGGTGCTGTCCTGCGCCGCCTTCGCCGAAGGCAAGCTGGGCTTCCTGCCCCCGGCCATGACCTCTCCCTTCTATGCCGCGTGTATCGAGGGCGCGACCCCCGTGGCGGACGCGCTGGGCTATGAGCTGGTCATCATGGCGCCCGAATCCGAGGACGACTACGCCACCCAGACCTCCATGATGGAGGACTTCATCACCCAGGGCGTCGCGGGCATCGCGGTCTGCGGCATCAACCTGGACGCGCTGATCCCGGCCATCAAGAAGGCCAATGAGGCGGGCGTGCCCGTGGTCATGTTCAACACCATCACCGAGCTCGACGGCGTGGACGTGTACGCCTACTCCGACTACAACCAGTACAACGGCGGCGCCAAGATCGCCGACTGGGTCAACGAGAAGACCGGCGGCGAGGCCGTCGTGGCCATCATCGAGGGCCTGCCCTCCGACTACACCACCCAGCGCATGGGCGGCTTCGTGGACAAGGCTGCCGAGGCCTATCCGGGCATCACCGTCGTGGCTTCCCAGCCCGGCGACTGGGTCCGTGAGAAGGGCATGAACGCCGCCATGGACATGATCCAGGCGCATCCCGAGATCAACGTGATCTACGGCCTGTCCGATGAGATGGCTCTGGGCGCTGTGCAGGCGTGCAAGCAGCTCAACCGCGACGACATCATCTGCATCGGCCTGGACGGCAACCCCAACGCCAAGGAGTCCGTGAAGGCCGGCGAGCTGGACGGCACCCTGGACTGCGGCCCCGTGGCCATCGGCGCCAACGCCATCAAGGCCCTGGCCGACGCCATCGACGGCGTGGCCCGCGATGAGAAGGTCATCGAGGCCGAGACCACCGTCGTGGACATCGACAACGTCGATCAGTTCCTGTAATCGGTACATTCACTCAAATGCGGCGGCGCTTACGCGCCGCCGCATATTTCGGCAAGAGTGTAGTGTTGAGAGTGGAGAGTGGAGATACAGGCTGCGGGCTTCGTCACCTTCGCGCATCGCCACGTCCGCTGTCCCTCGGGCGATGAGGGCATCGCCCCTACCGATGGACGGACCCCGGGCGTGACCCTATGGTCAAAGGGATCCGAAGGATCCCCACATGAACTCCACTCTCCACTCTCCAAACTCCACACTCGTATCCGCCTATCCTTATATCAGTGTTCCAAAGATTCCACACTACTGAAGGGGGTGAACCACCCGTGGCAGAATTTCTCGAGATGCGCGGCATCGTGAAGCGCTTCCCCGGCGTGCTGGCGCTGGACCATGTGGACCTGTCGGTGAAAAAGGGCGAGGTGCACGCGCTGCTGGGCGAGAACGGCGCGGGCAAATCGACGCTGATGAAGATCCTCTCCGGCGCGTACCAGAAGGACGAGGGCCAGATCCTGTTCGACGGGCAGCCGGTGGAGATCAACTCCTCCCACGACGCCCAGGCCCTGAACATCTCCACCATCTACCAAGAGCTGAACCTGACCGAGCAGCTCACGGTGGCGGAGAACATCTTCATGGGGCGGCAGCTCATGAAAAACCGCTTCCAGGTGGACTGGAAGAAGATGTACACCGAGGCGCAGCGGCTGCTGGACGAGCTGGGCGTGGACGTGAACGCCCATCAGCTCGTGCGCGACCTGGGCGTGGCCCACAAGCAGATGGTGGAGGTGGCGAAGGCGCTGTCCATCAACTCCCGGGTGCTGATACTGGACGAGCCCACCGCGCCGCTTACAAACCGCGAGATCGACACGCTGTTCAACACCATCCGGATGCTCAAGTCCCGCGGCGTCTCGATGATCTACATCTCCCACCGCCTGGAGGAGGTCATGGAGATCTGCGACCGGGCCACCATCATGCGCGACGGCCAAAACGTCACCGCCATGAACGTGGCCGACACCAACTTAGACGAGATCATCCGCTACATGGTCGGCCGCGAATTGAAGGAAAAGTTCCCGAAGATACACCTCGAGCCCGGCAAGGAGCGCCTGCGGGTGGACGACATCCACGCGGGCAAGCAGGTCAACGGAGTGTCCCTGTCCGCCCGGGGCGGCGAGATCCTGGGCATCGCGGGCCTGGTGGGCGCGGGGCGCACGGAGACGGCGCGGGCCATCTTCGGCATGGACCCCAAGGAGTCCGGCGACATCTACGTGGACGGCCAGAAGGTCACCATCGACCAGCCCCTGGACGCCATCAAGGCCGGCATCGGCTTCGTCACCGAGGACCGCAAGGGCGAGGGCCTGGTGCTGCCGCTGCCGATCAGCCAGAACATGACGCTGGCGACCCTCGACAAGTTCGGCACATCGCTCCACCTGAACCTCGGGCAGGAGAAGAGCACCGTGCTCGAATACATCGACAAGCTGAACATCAAGACCCCCTCCATGGCCCAGCTCGCCCGGAACCTGTCCGGCGGCAACCAGCAGAAGGTGGTGCTGGCCAAGTGGCTCTTGAGCGACTCGCGGGTCATCATATTCGACGAACCCACCCGCGGCATCGACGTCGGCGCGAAGATCGAGGTCTACAACATCATCAACGACCTCATCCGGCAGGGCGTGGCCGTCATCATGATCTCCTCGGAGCTGCCGGAGATACTGGGCATGTCCGACCGCGTGGCCGTCATGCACCAGGGCGAGATCACCGGCGTGTTCGACAACGACGAGACGCTGACCCAGGAGAAGATACTCTACTACGCCACCGGCGGCGACAAGCATACGGCATAAGGAGGGACCGTCATGAAAAAGAATATCAAGCTCATATTCATCCTCTGCCTGGTGGCGGGCATCGCGCTGGGCGCGCTGAACCTGTTCGCGGCGTCGCAGCGGGGCCACCTGGCGGAGATCGAGGCCCAGCAGGCGGCCCGCAAGAAGGCGCTGGCCCAGATCGAGGCCGCCGACATCCTGGGCATCGACCCCGACGAGGTAGTGGTGCCCGACGAGGTCAGCCTGACCGGCATGGACAACTTCGTCATCGGCGTCAACAACGCCTCCTCGCTCATCTGGGTGTTCGCCATCGACCTCGTCATCATCGGCGCGGGCGGCTTCATCTATTCCGCGTTCAAGAAAAAGCAGAGGGAAAAGGGCGTCAAGAAGCTCGGCTCGTCCAACAACGTGCTGGGCATCGTCATCGCGCTGGTGGCGCTGTGCCTGGACCTGGCCATCGCCTCCCCGGTGTTCCTGACCGGCTCCAACTTCCTCAACGTGTTCCAGCAGATCTCCATCAACTTCGTGGTGGCCGTGGGCATGACCTTCGTCATCATCTCCGGCGGCATCGACCTGTCCGTCGGCTCCAACATCGCCCTGTCGGGCCTGCTGATGGGCATCCTGATGAAGAACTATCACGTGCCGGTGTTCGTGACCATCGTGGTCTGCATCGCCTTCTCCGGCCTGATCGGCCTGGTGAACGGCATGCTGATCTCCTTCCTGGACCTGCCGCCCTTCATCGCCACGCTGGGCATGATGTCCATCGTCCGCGGCGCGGCCTACACCGTCACCGCCGGCCAGCCCATCTACACCTTCCCCACCGGCTTCACCGCCGTGTCGGGCCGCGTGGCCGGCATCCCGCTGTGGTCCACCCTCATCATGCTGGCGGTCATCCTGGCCGGCTGGTACATCCTGCGCTACACCCGCATCGGCCGCTTCACCTACGCCATCGGCGGCAATGAGAGCTGCGCCAAGCTGTCGGGCATCAACCTGAAGAAGGTCAAGTGCTTCGTGTACGTGGTCAGCGGCCTGTGCTGCGGCGTGGCGGCGCTGCTGCTGTCCTCCCGCCTCGACTCCGCCGTGCCCACCAACGCCGACGGCCAGGAGATGGACGCCATCGCCGCGGTCGTCATCGGCGGCACCTCCATGTCCGGCGGCGAGGGCTCCATGATCGGCACCCTCATCGGCATACTCATCATCGGCATCATCGCCAACGGTCTTAACCTGCTCGGCGTCGCCCAGGGCCCCCAGAAGATGGTCAAGGGCCTCATCATCGTCGTGGCCGTCATCATCGACGTCATCCGCAGAAAGGCGTCCCAGTCCTCCAAGTAACCCGTTGTCCCCCGCCCGCCGCATTCGCGGCGGGTTTTTTGTAGGCGGGCGCCGCAACGGCGCCCCTACTCCCTACTGCCTAAGCAACCCTTCCCCCACTTTAGCGCATTATTCAACGAAATTTAACCTCATATAGGAAGGAATAAAGGGGATCATGTCGAAAATTTGAAGTTGGGTTTAGTTGATTTTTTGATGCAATACGAGCATGGAGGGAAAACAAATGAATGTGGAACGCAATCTGCCCATCGTTCGTGAGCGCAAGCTGGCGATCCTGAAGGGTGACGCGACCCTCTGCGATCAGCAGAAGGCCGCGGGCAAGCTCCTGGCCCGGGAGCGCATCGCGCAGCTTCTGGATCCGGCGAGCTTCGTGGAGCTGGACGTGCTGAACGCGGACGCCGGCGTGGTCACGGGCTACGGCCTGATCGACGGCGCGCCCGCCTACGTATACGCCCAGGACTTCACGGTCAAGGGCGGTTCCGTGGGCATGGCGCACGCCAGGAAGGTGCTGAAGGTGCTGGACCTGGCCGAAAAGACCGGCGCGCCGGTGTTCGCCATCCTGGACACCGCGGGCGCGCGGCTCGACGAGGGCATCGACGCCATGAACGCCTACGCGCTTCTGGCCGGCCGCGTGAGCGCGCTGTCCGGCGTGGTGCCGCAGGTGGCCGTGGTGCTGGGCCAGTGCGGCGGCATCGCCTCCGCCATCGCAGGCATGTCCGACGTGACCATCATGAGCAAGAACGGCGCGCTGTTCGTCAATGGTCCCCAGGTGGTGTCCGCCGTGGCCGGCAAGGAGATCGACCTGGAGCAGCTGGCCGGTCCCGAGGCTTCCATGAAGTCCGGCGTGGCCCAGCTCACCGCCGCCACCGACGAGGAGGCCATCGCCCTGGCCCGCAAGCTGGCCGGGTTCCTGCCCGCCAACAACATGGACGAGGTCATCGGCGACACCATCGACGACGTGAACCGCGAGCTGGGCGACCTGAACGCCATCGCGTCCGTGGACGACGTGCGCGACGTGCTGCGCCGCGTGGCCGACATGAACGACATCATCGAGCTGTCCGAGGGCTTCGCGCCGTCCATGGTCACCGCCATCGGCAAGATCGGCGGCGCCACCGTGGGCTTCATCGCCAACCAGCCCAGCCGCGACGAGGGCCGCGTGACGGTCTACGGCGCGAAGAAGGCCTCCCGCTTCGCCGCCTTCTGCGACTGCTTCTCCATCCCGGTGATCACCGTGGTGGACTCCATGGGCATGAAGGTGTCCGCGGCCCCGCAGGGCGAGCTGTCCAGGGCCGGCGCGCAGCTCATGTTCGCGCTGACCGAGGCCACCAACGCCCGCGTCGCGCTCATCA
>JAFUWR010000017.1 GCA_017471125.1 Clostridia bacterium
CGAACCCCGTGGTCATCGCGCTGCTGCTGAACCTGATCCTGCTGGTGCTGGGCATGATCATGGACATGGCGCCCATCATACTGATCGCGACGCCCATCCTGCTGCCCGTGGCACAGTCCATCGGCATCAACCCGGTGCAGTTCGGCATCATGGTCGTGCTCAACTGCGGCATCGGCCTGCTGACGCCGCCCGTGGGCGCGGTGCTGTTCATCGGCTCCGCCGTGGCGAAGCGGCCCATGGAGAAGGTGGTCAAGGCGACCCTGCCCTTCTACGTGTGCATGCTCATCACGCTGCTGCTGCTGACCTTCGTCCCGCAGATCAGCCTTTGGCTGCCGAGTTTGTTCGGCTACGCCGTCTAAAAGATTGGAGAGTTGAGAGTGGAGAGTGGAGATGATTATGCCGCACCATCTGCGTGTAAAGCAAGTGTTTGTTCCCGCGAATAAACATATCGGGGCTTTGCGGTCTCCTGACATTCTTTATCTTCACTCTCCACTCTTCACTCTTCACTCTCGATCAATCAAAGGATGTGTTTGACTATGAAGATGACTTTTCGTTGGTACGGCTCGAAGTCCGACCCGATACCGCTGAAATACGTGAAGCAGATCCCCGGCATGACGGGCCTGATGGGGCTTTTGGACAAGCCCGCGGGCGTGGACTGGCCGGAGGACGAGTTCAAGGCGCTGGTGGACGAGGTCCACGCGGCGGGGCTGGAGCTGGAGGTCATCGAGAGCGTGAACGTTCACGAGGACATCAAGATGGGCCTGCCCTCCCGGGACGAGTACATCGAAAACTATATCTCTACTATTAAGATGCTGGCGCGCAACGGCGTGAAGGTCATCATCTACAACTTCATGCCCGTGTTCGACTGGCTGCGCACCGACCTGGCCCGCGTCATCCCCGAGGACGGCTCCAACTCCCTGTACTTCGACGAGAAGGACCTGGGCGAGATGGGCCCCCTCGAGATCGTGCGCAAGACCGCCGAGGATAGCAAGGGCTTCACCCTGCCCGGCTGGGAGCCGGAGCGCCTGGCGCTGCTGGAGACGACCCTCAAGCAGTACGAGGGCATGACCGGCGACGACCTGCGCGTCCACTACAAGTACTTCCTCGACGCCGTCATCCCGGTGTGCGAGGAGGTGGGCGTGCGCATGGCCTGCCACCCGGACGACCCGGCGTGGCCCATCTTCGGCCTGCCCCGCATCGCCCACACCACCGAGCAGTTCGACAAGATCGTCAAGCTCCACGACAGCCCCGCCAACACCGTCTGCCTGTGCACCGGCTCGCTGGGCTCCAACCCCGACAACGACGTGGTCGCCGCCATCCGGCACTTCGGCGAGCTGGACCGCATCGGCGCGATGCACGTCCGCAACGTCAAGTTCCTGGGCCACCACCACTTCCGCGAGGCGTCCCACCTGTCCCGCACCGGCGACCTGGACATGTACGCCATCATGAAGGCCATCCACGACACCTGCCCCGATACCTACGTGCGGCCTGATCACGGGCGCATGATCTGGGACGAGGTCGGCCGGCCCGGGTATGGGCTGTACGATAGGGCGCTGGGCGCGGCGTACCTCAATGGACTGTGGGAAGCGATAGAGCGCGCGTGACCGCGCGTTGAGAGTGTGGAGTGTGGAGAGTGGAGTGTGGAGTTATGAATGGCCTTGTCTACCCGAAAAGTAAGCGGTTCTCGATCAGGATCGTCAGGCTGTATTCATTTCTTCGCGAGGAAAAACGGGAATACGTCATGTCGAAGCAGCTTCTCCGAAGCGGGACCTCCATCGGAGCGAATCTTGCGGAGGCGGAGTGCGCGATCAGCCGAGCGGATTTTCTGTCCAAGGTCTACATCGCGCTCAAGGAAGTGATGGAAACGATCTACTGGCTTGAATTGCTGCACGAGACGGATTATTTGACGAATGACCAGTACTCCAGCATCCACAAGGACGCGGAAGAGCTTCGCAGGATGCTCTCTTCCACGACCAAGACCATGCGGGAGGAAGGATACTGACTTTGCCGTACAGGATGTTCACTTCCACGATTCGGAGAAAGTCGGCTTTTCCGCGCGGCAGCGGGTATCAACTCCACACTCCACATTCCACACTCCACACTAAATCGACCTCTTAGGAGGATGATCGAATGATTCTAAGTAATAACGGCATCCAAGACAAAAGTGCCTGGGAGGCGGCGGGCGTCAAGCTGCCCCGGCACGACTGGCAGGCTATGCGCGCCGAGACGGCGGAAAACCCGGTGTGGGTGCACTTCGGCGCGGGCAACATCTTCCGCATCTTCATCGCGGGCCTGCAGCAGCGGCTGCTGGACCAGGGCGCGGCGAAGGCGGGCATCGTGGCGGTGGAGACCTTCGACAACGAGGTGGTCGAAAAGATCTACGTGCCCCACGACTCCATGACCCTGGCGGTGAGCCTGCTGGCCGACGGCGGCATCGACAAGTCCGTGGTGGCCTCCATCGCCAAGGGCGTGGTGGTGGGCGACCCGCAGGGCTGGGAGGAGCTGAAGGCCATCTTCAGGAAGCCCAGCCTCCAGATGCTGTCCTTCACCATCACCGAGAAGGGCTACGCCCTGAAGGACATGAAGGGCGAGCTGACCCCCGTCGCCAAGGGCGACATCGAGGCCGGCCCCGCCCATCCGCGCCACGCCATGGGCGTGGTGGCGAGCCTGCTGTGGGAGCGCTTCCAGGCGGGCGCGACCCCCATCGCCGTGGTGTCGATGGACAACTGCTCCCATAACGGCGAGAAGCTGCGCGCCGGCGTCACCGAGATCGCCGAGGCGTGGCAGCAGCAGGGCTTCGTGTCCCAGAAGTACATCGACTGGCTGGAGGACGAGAGCAAGGTCTCCTTCCCCTGGTCCATGATCGACAAGATCACCCCCCGCCCCGCCGAGGCCGTGGAGAAGCAGCTCACGGCGCTGGGCATCGAGGACATGGCCCCCATCGTCACCGCCAAGCACACCTACATCGCGCCCTTCGTCAACGCCGAGGCGCCGCAGTACCTGGTGGTGGAGGACCGCTTCCCCAACGGGCGGCCCGCGTTGGAGAAGGCCGGGGTCTACATGACCGACCGCGACACCGTCAACAACACCGAGCGCATGAAGGTCACCACCTGCCTGAACCCGCTGCACACGGCGCTGGCGGTGTACGGCTGCCTGCTCGGGTACGAGAAGATCTGCGACGAGATGCGGGACGAGGACCTGGTGAAGCTGATCCAGCGGATCGGCTACGTCGAGGGCCTGCCCGTGGTCACCGACCCGAAGATCCTGTCGCCCAAGGCGTTCATCGACGAGGTGGTCACCCAGCGCTTCCCGAACCCCTTCATGCCCGACACCCCGCAGCGCATCGCCACCGACACCAGCCAGAAGATACCGATCCGCTTCGGCGAGACCATCAAGAGCTACATGGCCGACCCGGACCGCGACGCCGCCACGCTGACCGCCATACCGCTGGCCATCGCCGGGTGGCTCCGCTACCTGCTGGGCGTGGACGACGCGGGCAAGGAAATGGCCGTCAGCCCCGACCCGATGCTCGCGGAGCTCCAGAAGGACCTCGAGGGCGTCAGGCTGGGCGACGCGGATTCCGTGGGCGATAAGCTCGACGCCATACTCGCCAACCCCAACCTGTTCGGCGTGGACCTCCGGAAGGCAAGGCTGGACCAGAAGGTCCGCGGCTTCTTCACGGAGCTGATCGCCGGGCCGGGAGCGGTGAGGGATACATTACGGAGAAACCTCTGACGTAGGCAAACGGGGATTTGTTTTAGGGAGTAGGCAGTAGGGAGTAGGGAGTAGGGGTCACGGCCAGCCTTCCGTTTCTACTGAAAACTATGGATCAGCCGTGCGGTAGCCGGTAACTTTCCCTACTGCCTACTGCCTACTCCCTACTGCCTATATTCCGATCAGCCCTTCCACCATATCAAAAGGGAGGTAATACCCATGTTCTTAGACAAGGATTTCCTGCTGAACACCGAGACGGCGAAGCGGCTCTACCACGAGGCCGCGGAGGCGTGCCCGATCATCGACTACCACTGCCACATCAACCCCCGGGAGATCTGGGAGGACCGCAAGTACGACAGCATCACCCAGGTCTGGCTGGGCGGCGACCACTACAAGTGGCGTCTGATGCGCTCCGCGGGCGTGCCCGAGAAGTACATCACCGGCACCGAGACCGACGACCACACCAAGTTCGTGAAGTGGGCCGAGGTGCTGGGCAAGGCCATCGGCAATCCGCTGTACCACTGGAGCCACCTGGAGCTTCGGCGCTTCTTCGGCTACGAGGGCATCCTGAACAAGGACACCGCCGAGGAGGTCTGGACGCTGGCCAACGCGAAGCTGCACGAGGCCGGTTACAGCGTGCGCGGCTTGATCGAGATGTCGGGCGTGGAGACCATCTGCACCACCGACGACCCGGTGGATGGCCTCGAGTGGCACGAGAAGCTGGCCGCGGACAAGTCCTTCAAGACCGCCGTGCTGCCCGCCTGGCGTCCCGACAAGGCCATGAACCTTGAAAAGACCACCTACCTCGACTACCTGGCCCAGCTGGAGCAGGTCTCCGGCGTGAAGATCGACAGCTTCGCCGCCCTGAAGGAGGCCCTCAAGGTCAGGATGGACTACTTCCACGCCCACGACTGCCGCCTGAGCGACCACGCGCTGAACTACGTGATGTACGCGCCCGCGGACGAGGCCGAGGTGGAGGCCATCTTCAAGGCCCGCCTGGGCGGTCAGCTCCCGACGCCCGAGCAGGAGAATATCTTCAAGTTCGCCTTCATGAGCTTCGTGGCCGGTGAGTACGTGAAGCGCGGCTGGGCGATGCAGCTCCACTACGGCTGCCGCCGGGACAACAACGGCCCCATGTTCCGCAAGATGGGCCCGGACACCGGCTTCGACTGCGTGGACAACTCCGCGCCGTCGGCCCAGACCGCCGCGTTCCTGGGCCACCTGGAGGAGCTGGGCGCGCTGCCCCGCACCATCCTCTACTCCCTGAACACCAACGACAACGCGGCCATCGACACCATCCTGGGCTGCTTCCAGAAGGACGCCGCCGTGGGCTACATCCAGCACGGCTCCGCCTGGTGGTTCGACGACCACTTCGACGGCATGGTGGACCAGCTCAAGTCCCTGGCCGCCCGGGGCTACCTGGCCGGGTTCGTGGGCATGCTCACCGACAGCCGCTCCTTCCTGAGCTACCCCCGCCACGAGTACTTCCGCCGCATCCTCTGCCGCGTCATCGGCGAGTGGGTGGAGGACGGCATGTTCCCCGACGACTTCGACACGCTGGCCGAGATCGTCCGGGACATCAGCTATGGGAACGCCAAGCGCTATTTCGGGTTTGCCGAGAAATAATAAAAACGGAGGACAAATATATGTTGACAGTCGAACAGGTCGCGGCCTGCGGCGTGGTGCCGGTGGTCGTATTGGAGGACGAATCCCAGGCGGTGCCCACCGCCAAGGCGCTGTTGAAGGGCGGCATCACCGCCATGGAGATCACCTTCCGCACGTCCGCGGCGAAGGGCTCCATCGCCAAGGTGTCCAAGGAGGTCCCCGAGATGATCGTGGGCGCGGGCACCGTGGTCAACCTCGAGCAGCTTCACGACGCGGTGGACGCGGGCGCGCAGTTCATCGTCTGCCCCGGCTCCGATCCCGAGATCATCGCCGAGGCCAACAAGCTGGGCGTGGCCATCACCCCCGGCGTCGTCACCCCCAGCGAGATCATGATGGGCCTCAAGCTGGGCGTCAAGGTGTTCAAGTTCTTCCCGGCGGAGACCTTCGGCGGGCTCAAGGCCATCAAGGCCCTGTCCGGCCCCTTCCCGCAGATCCGCTTCATCCCCACCGGCGGGGTCAATCAGTCCAACGCCGCCGAGTACTTCAAGAACCCCAAGATCGTCGCCGTGGGCGGCAGCTGGATGGTCACCAAGGACATGGTCGTCAACGGCGAGTTCGACGCCATCACCGAGAAGTCCAAGGCCGCGACCGATCTGTACAAGGAAATTCGGGGCTAAACATAGGAGGGGTATTCGATGGCACAGCTTAACTACGAGGTATTGAGGCAGTCCGGGTATGCGGGCTACGTTCTGGAGTCCGCGCCCGAGAAGGTCATGCAGTTCGGCGAGGGCAACTTCCTGCGCGCCTTCGTGGACTATTTCTTCGACATCGCCAACGAGAAGGCCGGCTTCAACGGCAAGGTGGTGCTGGTGCAGCCCATCGCCCAGGGCCTGACCGACCTCATCAACCAGCAGCAGGGCCTGTACACCCTGTACCTGCGCGGCAGCGAAAAGGGCCAGAAGGTGGACGACAAGCGCGTCATCTCCTCCGTGAGCCGCTGCGTGAACCCCTACGGCGAGTGGGACAAGGTGCTCGAGCTCGCCAAGTCCGACGACCTGGAGATCATCGTCTCCAACACCACCGAGGCCGGCATCGTCTACGACGAGGGATCGACCTTCGACCAGGTGCCGCCCAACTCCTTCCCGGCCAAGCTGACCGTGGTGCTCTACGAGCGCTTCAAGGCCGGCAAGAAGGGCATCGTGATGCTCTCCTGCGAGCTGATCGACAACAACGGCAAGGAGCTTTTGAAGTGCGTCAATAAGCACATCGACGACTGGAAGCTGGGCGAGGACTTCAAGAAGTGGGTCAACGAGGAGAACGTGTTCTGCTCCACGCTGGTGGACCGCATCGTGCCCGGCCGCATCCGCGACGCCGAGGAGGTCAAGCGCCTGGAGGCCGAGAACGGCTATCAGGACCCGCTGACCGACGTGGGCGAGGTGTTCGGCGTGTGGGTCATCGAGGGTCCCGACGGCCTCGAGGACCGGCTGCCCTTCAAGAAGGCCGGCGTCAACGTCATGGTGGTGCCGGACGTGACCCCCTACAAGAAGCGCAAGGTCCGCATCCTCAACGGCGCGCACACCGGCTTCGTGCTGGGCGCGTACCTGGCGGGCTACGACATCGTGCGCGACTGCATGCACGACGACGCCATCCTCACCTACATGAACAAGATGCTCTATGAAGAGGTCATCCCCACCCTGCCCCTGGACAAGGAGGACTGCAAGCAGTTCGCCGCGGCGGTGCAGGATCGGTTCAACAACCCCTTCGTGAACCACGAGCTGATGAGCATCAGCCTCAACTCCACCTCCAAGTGGCGCGCGCGCAACATGCCCACCTTCCTGGACTACGTGGACCAGATGGGCAAGCTGCCGCCCTGCCTGACCACCTCCTTCGCCGCCTACGTGGCGTTCTATTCCAACGACGTGCAGGCGCTCACCGACAAGGGCTTAGTCTGCAAGCGGCCCAAGGGCAACGAGTACACCGTGTCCGACGACCGCTGGGTGCTCGAGTTCTACGACGCCCACAAGGGCGACGCGCCCGAGGCGCTGGTGCACGCCGTGATGACCAACACCGATATGTGGGGACAGGACCTGACCCAGGTGCCCGGCTTCGAGGCCGAGGTCGTCCGCATCCTCAAGGTCATCCGCGAACAGGGCGCGGCGGAAGCGTATAAGCAGGCAGTGAAGTAAATCATTCCAAAACAAAGGGGACGCATAGCGTCTCCTTTGTTTTGGAGGATAGAAGGATAAACAGGGATTTGACGAGGAGAGGGAATAG
>JAFUWR010000196.1 GCA_017471125.1 Clostridia bacterium
ATACGAGGGCGGCATGGACGAGCAGCGCTTCGAGGAGGACGGGAAGGCCTGCGCCAACCTGTACATCGACCTGCCCGCCGAGAACGCCGCCGAGTTCCTGAACGCCGCGTCCCACTACGACGTGGACGGCGACATGGGGACGCTTACACTGGACGAGGCCGAGGGCGGCCGGGTGTCCGTGCTGCTGGTATTGAAGGAAGGGTAGTATGATGCGCAAGCTGTTCGCCATCCTGATGGCGATGATGTTGTTTTGCATGACCGCGCTGGCCGAGCCGCCGGTCATGACCGTGACGGGCACGGGCGTGGTGTCCGTGAAGCCCGACACCGCCACCATCTCCCTGGGCGTCCGCGAGGCCGCGAAGGACGTGAGCGAGGCCCAGAGCGCCGTGAGCGCAAAGGTGCTTGACGTGGTCGAGACTTTGGAGGGCATGGGCGTTTCGGAGGACGACATCCACACCAATTCGCTCTACGTCTACATGGACTACGACTACGACTCCTCGTCCTCCAACGGCGTTCGCGGCTACATCGCCGAGAACACCGTGTCCGTGAAGGTGACGGACGTGGAGAACGTGGGGAAATACATCGACGCCGCCTTCACCGCCGGGGCCAACACCTTTAACGGCATCGACTTCTCCGCCTCCGACACGAAGGCCGAGAAGAAGCAGGCGATGGAGCTGTCGGTTAAAAACGCCCGGGAAAAGGCCGAGATACTGGCCGCCGCCGCGGGCATGCGGATCTCGGGCATACAGGCCATCCGCGAGTCCGGCGGCTATTACGACATGGGCGCAAACAGCGACGCGCTCTACGCCAAGGCCGAGACCGCCAGCGGCGCGGCCACGCCGGTCTACGCCGACGATATTCAGGTATCCGCCACGGTGTCCATCGACTTCACGATGGCGCCGGTCGAATAATTCACCAACGGGAGGTCATCTATCATGGATGAGGAAAAGGATCTCGTCGTATTCGAGGACGACGCGGGCAACGAGCTGACCATGGAGGTGCTGGACTACCTTTGCTACGAGGGCAAGGAGTACGCGCTGCTGACCGAGTACGTCGAGGACGACGATGACGACGACGAGGAAGGCGAGATCGAGGTCATGATCATGGAGGTCGTGCCGGTGGGCGACGACCAGGAGGAATTCGTGCCCATCGAGGACGATCTGGCCGAGAAGATCATGGCCGTCTTTGAAAGCGACGAGCTTGACGACGTCTATGAGGACGACGAGGAATAAATATCCACAGGCAAACGCCGCGGACATGCTTCCGCGGCGTTTCTTTATGTGATTGCAATAAATCACCAGTGTATAAACCTTTGTATCTTAACATATTTACGGTATACTAATGCTGGTATCACGCATACGGAGGCACATTTCCTTGAGCAGTTCAAAGCGCCCCTCGGAGACCGCCCTGCTGCCGCTACTGCCGCTGCGGGGGCTGAACGTCTTTCCCAACACTGTGCTGACCATCGACGTCTCCCGGGACAAGTCCCTGGGGGCGCTGCAGCGCGCGCTGAACGCCGACCAGAAGGTGTTCATCGTGGCCCAGCGCGACAGCCTGATCGACCGGCCGGACGTGGAGGACCTGTACTCGGTGGGCACCGTGGCCAACGTGAAGCAGGTGGTGACCCTGCCGGACCAGACCATCCGCATACTGGTGGAGGGCCGCGCCCGGGGACTGCTGCTGGGACTGAACGAGCGGGAAAACAGCCAGTTGGCGGAGTACTTCGAGCTGTCGCCCGCCGTCGCCGCGGAGCTGACGAACGACGAGAAGGCGCTGATGCGGGCCATCCGCAGCTTCGCGCCCCAGGCCGCCCGCAGCAGGGGCCAGAACATGCCCGAGTTGATGCAGGAGGTCATGGGGGAGCGCAACCCCTCCGTGCTGTGCGACGTCATCGCCGCGAACATACTGACCCGCCTGGAGGACAAGCAGGCGATACTGGAGTGCATCGACATCGGCCAGCGGATGAAGCTGCTGCTGGAAAAGCTGGCGGACGAGATACAGATCGCCGAATTGGACGAGCGCATACAGGCCCGCGTGCGGGAGTATATGGATCGGCAGAACCACGAATACTATCTGCGCGAGCAGATCCGCGCCATCCAGGAGGAGCTGGGCGACGACGAGGACGAGGAGATCGCCGAGCTTCGCGAGCGCATCGAGCAGTCCAAGATGCCGAAGATCGCCCGGGAACACGTGGAGAAGGAATTGAAGCGGCTGGCCCGCAGCGCCGTCCACGCGCCGGAGAGCAGCGTCAGCCAGAACTACATCGAGTACATGCTGGAGCTGCCCTGGGCCGTCTACGACACCTCCAGCATCGACATCAAGAAGGCCCGCAAGGTCCTTGAGGCCGACCACTACGGCATGGAGGACGTGAAGAAGCGGCTGATCGAATACCTGGCCGTGCGGTCCGTGGCGTCGGACAAGTTGAAGAGCCCCATCATCTGCCTGGTCGGCCCGCCCGGCGTGGGCAAGACATCCATCGCCCGCTCCATCGCGTCGGCGCTGGATCGGAAGTTCACCCGCATGTCCCTGGGCGGCGTCCACGACGAGGCCGAGATCCGCGGCCACCGCAAGACCTACGTGGGCGCGATGCCCGGGCGCATCGTGTCGTCCATACGGCAGTGCAAGTCCATGAACCCGGTGTTCCTGCTGGACGAGATCGACAAGCTGGCCCGCGACATGCGCGGCGACCCGGCCTCGGCCATGCTGGAGGCCCTGGACCCGGCGCAGAACAGCACCTTCCAGGACCACTACATCGAAGCGCCCTTCGACCTTTCGGACGTGCTGTTCATCACCACGGCCAACACCACGGACACCATCGACCCGGCGTTGCTGGACAGGATGGAGGTCATCGAGGTGCCCAGCTACACCGCCGAGGAGAAGCTGCAGATCGCCAAGCGGCACCTCCTGAAGAAGCAGCGTGAGGCGCACAGCCTGACCGCCAAGCAGATGCGCCTGTCCGACAAGACCCTGGCGGCGCTCATCGACGGCTACACCCGCGAGGCGGGCGTGCGCAGGCTGGAGCAGCTGATCGCGCAGCTCTGCCGCGCCGTGACGCTGAAACTGGTCGAGGACCCGGACATCAAGTCCGTGTCGCTCAAGCCCGACGACTTAAAGACCTACCTCGGCGCGCCGCGCTTCCTGCGGCAGCCCGCCGCGGGCCGCGCGGAGGTCGGCATGGTCAACGGCCTGGCCTGGACCCAGGTGGGCGGCGAGGTCATGCC
>JAFUWR010000197.1 GCA_017471125.1 Clostridia bacterium
CGGAGATGATCGTCGATCCCAACTATATCTACGGCGTGGCGGCGGGCGTGATCGCCTACGTCTTCGGGCGCTCCCGGCGGTGCGCGTTCATCGCGGGGGTGCTGGGCGTGACCCTCGCCAACGTAGCTGCGTGGCTGACCGTCCGCGCCCAGGGCGTGCCGCAGGCGCTGGCGCTGGGCGGCGCGGGGGCCTACGACGTGATCGTGCTGTCCGGGCTGATCGCGGTGCTGCTATCGGAGCTGGTCGGCGAGGCCATCGAGCGCGCCGCCCGGGGACGCCGCCGCCCGCTGCGGGTGTACCAGGGCGGGGACTTCCGGAAGGAGGGCGAGCCGCATGCGTAGGCTGATCGCGATACTGCTGGCGCTGCTGCTGTTCGCGGCGCTGCCCGCCCGGGCCGAGAACGACGGCGACTGCGTGTACACCCTGGTGGACGAACAGGGCGCGGCGCTGACCATGCGGGGCGGCAGGATGTACCCGGGCGACGAGTACATCGCCTCGGACAACAGATACTACCGCGTCGCGTCCGTGGACGACGACGCCCAGCGCGCCGTGGCCGAGTACCTGGGCGAGGCGACCGCGGAGGCCTTCGCCACCGAAAAGGCCGCGGACGACGGGAAGAAGCTGGTGTGCCTCTATTCTACGCACTCCGATGAAAGTTATGTCCCATCCGATGGCACCGAGTCCAAGTGGACCGGCGCGGGCATCTACGACGTGGGCGACAGCCTGAAGGCGGCGCTGGAGAAGAAGGGCATCGAGGCGGTCTATTCCCACGAGACCTTCCTCCCCCACGACGCCGACGCCTACACCCGCTCCCGCCGCACGGCGGAGGAACTGATGAAGCGAAATCCCGACGCGCTCATCGACGTGCACCGGGACGCCGTGCCCGCCAGCCAGTACGAGACGGAGGTAGACGGCGAGGACATCAGCAAGGTGCGGCTGTTCGTGGGCCGCAGCAACCCCAACGCCGCGGCCAACAAGGCGTTCGCCCAGCAGCTCAAGGCCGAGGCGGACGAGAGCTATCCCGGCCTGGTGAAGGACATCTTCATCGGCCGCGGCAACTACAACCAGGAGCTCTACAACCACAGCATCCTGCTGGAGTTCGGCACCCACGAGATCGACAAGGACAAGGCCATCGCCGCCACCGCCTACATGGCCGACGTGCTGGACAGCGTGCTCTACGGTCAGGGCGCGAAGGCCGAGGGCCGCCGAAAGGCCCAGACCACCGGCGCGGCCAAGGGCCTCGGCTGGGCAATCTTGGCCCTGCTCGCCGCCGGGGCCGTGTTCGCGTTCCTGTCCACCGGCACCGGCCGCGGCGCGTGGAATAAAATGAAGCGCCACGCCAGCGAGGTCACCGGCGGGCTGGTGGGTTCCAAACCCGATGATAAGGATAAATGACGACAGGGGTGCCGAACGGCACCCCTGTATCCATGAAAATATATCACAGCTCCCTCAGCGCGTCGATCAGGGCGGTCTTGGCGGCGGTCTTGGCGTCCTTGACCTTGATGACCTTCGCGGGGACGCCGGCGACGACGGCGTTGTCGGGCACGTCCGAGATGACCACGGACCCGGCGGCGACCACGGCGTTCTTGCCGATGTGGACGCCCTCGATGACCACGGCGTTGGCGCCGATGAGCACGTCGTCCTCGACGATCACCGGCGTCGCGCTGGCGGGCTCCACGACCCCGGCCAGCACGGCCCCCGCGCCCACGTGGCAGCGGCTGCCCACGGTGGCCCGGCCGCCGAGAATCGCGCCCATGTCGATCATGGTGTCCGCGCCGACCACCGCGCCGATGTTGATGACCGCGCCCATCATGATGACGGCCCGGTCGCCGATCTCCACCCGGTCGCGGATGATGGCCCCCGGCTCGATGCGGGCGTTGACGGGCTTCACGTCCAGCAGCGGCACCGCGCTGTTGCGCCGGTCGGCCTCCACCACGCAGTCGATGATGTC
>JAFUWR010000018.1 GCA_017471125.1 Clostridia bacterium
GATCAGCGCCCCGGCGAAGTAGCCCTCGGGCCGCTTGAAGGTGCTGCCCGCGCTGGGGAAGTTCAGCGGCTGCTTGTCCCGGCGGCGGGCGTTCAGGTCCCGCATGCGCTCGGCGATGGCGTCCGGGTCGTCGGGCGTCAGTTTGAACCGCGCCGACAGCACCACGCCGCCCTCCCGCAGGGGGCGGGTCGTGCGGTAGCCCATCTCCATCTCGTCCCTGGTCAGCGTGACCACCCTGCCGTCCAGGTAGACCTCGGCGTCCACCAGCGTGTCGGAGAGCTGCCCGCCGTAGGCTCCGGCGTTCATGGCGCAGCCGCCGCCCAGCGTGCCGGGGATGCCCGAGGCGAATTCCAGCCCGGACAGCCCGCTGGCCTGGGCGTAGGCCGACACCCGCTTCATGGACGCGCCCGCCCAGGCGGTGACCACGTCCCCCACCCGCGCGATGGCGGCGAAGCCCTCGCCCAGGGCGATGACCAGCCCGCGGATGCCGCCGTCCCGGACCAGCAGGTTGGAGCCGTTGCCCACGACCATGCAGGGCACGTCCAGCGCCCGCGCCGCCTCGATGGCGCCCACCACCTGCTCCGCCGACTCCGGCAGGAACATCACGTCCGCGGGACCGCCCACCCGGAAGGTGGTGTGGCGGGACATGGGCTCGTCTTGCAATATCTGGTCATCGCGGGCGATGGCCCGCAGTCTCTCGATGATGGCGTTCATGGATGCCTCCGGATCAGAAGTTGAAGTAGATGAAGGGGTTGTAGCTCCCCACGGCGATGTAGGTGACGGCGATGAACGTCAGCGCCAGCAGGCCCACCGACCCGACCACGCGCATGAGGTCGGCGTTGACGTGGAGCTTATCGCGCAGGTATTCCGGCACGGGCAGGCTTAACAGCACGCCCGCGGCCAGGAACGGCCCGTACTCCCGCAGGAACGCGCCGGTCAGCGGGTCCCACAGCTTCGCGCCGTTCAGGCCGAACATCGTCCCATAGAATACCCGGGCCACGTGCAAGTTATCCGACCGGATCATGACGGTGATGGTCACCACCACGAACATGGCGTAGAGGTGGCCGACGGGCCGCTGCCCCATCCACTTGCCCAGGCCGGTCAGCCGCTCGATCACCAGGAACACGCCGAAGCCCATGCCCCACAGGAAGTAGGTCCAGGCCGCGCCGTGCCACAGGCCGGTCAGCGTCCAGACCACCATCATGTTGAACACCAGCCGCGGCAGCTTCACGCGACTGCCGCCCAGCGGGATGTACAGGTAGTCCGTGAACCAGCTTCCCAGCGAGATGTGCCAGCGCTTCCAGAACTCGCCCACCGATTTGCAGATGAAGGGATAGGTGAAGTTCTCCAGGAAGTGGAAGCCGAACATCCGGCCCAGGCCGATGGCCATGTCGGAATAGCCGGAGAAGTCGTAGTACACCTGCATCAGGTACGCGCAGGCGGCGAGCCAGCTCGAAACGACGGAGAGCTGCGCCGTCTCCAGCCCGAAGGCCGTGTCCACCAGCAGCCCCAGGTTGTTCGCCAGCAGCATCTTCTTGCACAGGCCCGCATGAAGCGCACCGTGCCGTCGATGAAGTCGTCGAAGTTCTCCCGGCGGTTCGAGATCTCGTCCGCCACGGTCTGGTAGCGCACGATGGGCCCGGCGATGAGCTGCGGGAAGAAGGAGATATACAGGCAGACGTTCATCAGGTTCTTCTGCACCTGCCCCTTGCCCCGGTACACGTCGATGACGTAGCTCATGGCCTGGAAGGTGAAGAACGATATGCCGATGGGCAGCGTGATCTGCGGCACGGGCAGGTTGATGCTGAACCACAGGTTCAGGCTCTTCACGATGAACATCAGGTACTTGAAGACGCCTAAAAGCCCTAAATTGAACACCACCATCAGCGTCAGCGCCAGCTTCGCCTGCTTCCTGTCCTCCCGCGCCCGGTCCACCCACAGCCCGAACAGCCAGTTCGCGACGATGGAGGCCATCATGATCGGGAAGAACTTCGGCGCGCCGAAGGCGTAGAAGCCCAGGCTCATCACCGACAGAAACAGGTTCGACAGCCGGCGCCAGCGCTTCAGGACGTAGTACCCCGCCAGCGTCACCGGCAGGAAGTAAAACAAGAACTCTATGCTCGAAAATACCATCTGTATTGCTCCCGTGTCATACTCGTTCTATTATATTATAGACCATTGTGCGCGGGATGTCCAGCCCGTCAGGGTAAACTCAATCGTCTCGGGTGCACACCCAGTACCCTTCCCCGTCTCCGCCGCCGCTGCCGACCCACACGCACCCCTCCATGCCCTCGGGCGGCTGGGCGGCGTACCGGCCGGGGATGGCGCAGCGCACGGAGGCGATCTCGCCGTCCCGAAGCCGCACGCCGATCAGGCAGGAGCCTACCCCCGCGGCGGCGGGCAGCGGGGCGCGTATGTAGGTGTAGCCGTCCTCCAGGGGCAGCACGTCCCGGGCGGGCGCGTCCGACCCGGTCAGCGCCAATATCCGCGGCAGCGCCTGCCCGTCCTCGAGGGCGTCCTCCAGCGCGTCGCCCACCTCCTCCATCAGCGCCTCCACCGGCTTCGGCCTCGAGCGCATGCGGGTGTAGATCTTCGTCTTGGCCGGTTCGGGTTCTGGCACAGGTTCGGGTTCTGGTGTGGGTTCCGGTTCAGGTTCGGGTTCCGGCATCGGTTCCGTCTCCGGCAGAGCGTCCGACCGGGTCGGGATGTCCGCGGCGGGCGCGTCCTGGCGGTAGAGGCCGCAGACCGCCTCCCGCACAGACGCGGCGTCCATGGGGTACGCGCCGTCCACGTTGCCGGTCAGCACCACCTGGCACGCGCCGCCGTCCGACTGCGCCACGGCGATGAGCTGGTAGCCCTCCAGCGGACGCCCGTCGACGTTGCGCGGGTCGAAGTTCACCGCCAGGGTCGCCTGTCCCCGGGCGTCCCGCTTCAGCGCCCCCAGGTCCGCGGCGTAGTATTCCCCGCCCCGCTGTCCCACCAGCGCGGCGCGAAGCCCCTCGCCCTGGCCCGAAACGATGAAGTACATGCTGCCCGTCATCACCCGCCGCTCCAGCCGGACGTGGCCGGAATAGCCCGTCGCGGCGGGACGCAGCATGATGAAGGCCCGTCGATACTCGTTCTTGCTCATTGTCAACGCCTCCTTGCGAAAATCGCGGCTTCGCTTTCATGATATGCGGGTTTTGGCGAACATTTCGCGCAAATTCGTAAATATTTTTGTCAATGCTTGCCTAAGACTTGCATGAAAGCCCGATTACAGGTATAATGGATATGTATAGTTATGCCCTTCCTATCCGGGCATGAATGAGAGGCGGTCACGCGATGAGCAACAGGAAGGATAACAGCCCATCTCTGGATTATTTCGAGCTGCGCAGGCGGCACGAAGCCTATAAAAACCGCGAGCGGCAGGTCGCGAAGGCCCCCGCCGAGCCGCCGAAGGCCCAGCCCGCCCCGGTGGAGCCCGAGGAAGCGCCCGTGGAAACGGCGGCGGACGACGCCGCGTTCAAGCGCCCGGAGCCTGCGCCCCAGGTCGAGGAAGCGCCCCTGGAGGGCGAGGTCTACGACGAGGCCCCGGCCGAGGAGAGCGCCCCCGACGACGGCGAGTACGCCGACGAGGGCGAATATCCCGAGGGCGGCGACTACGACGAGGGCGAATACGACGAGGACGGCGACTACCCCGACGACGGCGAGGAATACTACGACGACGAGGACGCCGACGCCGAGGCCGAGGAGAACGCCAACCCCAACCCCTTCGACTCCTTCATCAAGGCCTTCCACGGCATCCGCGACCGCATCGGCCGCAAAAAGCGCGGCGGCGACGACGAGGAAGAGTACGAGGACGACGGGGAATACGACGAGGACGGCGAGTACGCCGACGACGAGGGCGAGTACGTCGAGGGCGACGAAGCGCCCGCCGACGCTAACACCGACGCCCAGCCCGAGGCGGAAGCCGCCGAGGAAGCGCCCGCCGAGGACGCCGCCGTCGAGGACCTGGAGGACACCGGCTGGAGCGCCAGGCGCCAGAGCCGCCGCGCCCGCAGCGCTGCCGACGAGGACGACGCGGACGAGGAAGCCCCGGAGGACGACGAGGACTACGACGACGAGGAATACGAGGACGAGGACGACGGCGAGCCCCGATTGACCGGCTTCCAGCGCTTCATCCGCAAGTTCGTGGTGCCCGTCGACGAGGACGAGGACGCCGAAGACGAATACGAGGACGACGACGAGTATTACGACGAGGACGAGGACGCTGCGGAGGACGAGCAGCCCGAGGGCGAGGCGGCAGACGTCGAGCCCGCCGCCGCGGACATCCCCGACGAAAACGTATACAGGGCCCCGGCCGTGAAGCCCGCGGGTCCCCGGCACCGCAAGGCCGCGGAGGCCGACCAACTTGAAGGAGGACTTGACATGGCAGACCTGAATAAGATCGATCTTGAGCTGACCAACGCGCTGGCCGCGGATATGGAGACCCCCGGCTTGTCCCGCCGCGCGCGCCGCGCGCGCGCCGCCCGGCTGGCCGCC
>JAFUWR010000019.1 GCA_017471125.1 Clostridia bacterium
ATGCAGGCAAAGCGCAACGCCATCTCCCTGCCGAACCTGGGCATCGGCCTGCTGATGTCCGGCGGCTTCTTCGCCTGGGGCTACATCATTCAGGGCGCGTGGAACGCGCTGGGCACCGGCATCACGATCCACGCCTACGCCTGGATGATCATCACCGTGGCCATCTGCAAGATCACCGATATCGTGCCCGAGAACATCGAGGTCGCCTGCTTCCAGTGGTTCCAGTTCATCATGAAGAACCTGACGAACGTGCTGCTGCTGGGCATCGGCGTGTGCTACCTGGAGATCGGCACGGTGATCAAGAGCTTCAGCCTCACCTACCTGCTGCTGTGCGCGGCCACCTGCATCGGCGCGTTCGTCGGCGCGGCCCTCATCGGCAAGCTGGTGGGCTTCTATCCCTTCGAGGCGGGCGTCACCGCGGGCCTGTGCATGTCCAACATGGGCGGCACCGGCGACGTGGCCGTGCTGTCCGCCGCGGATCGAATGGAGCTCATGCCCTTCGCGCAGATCTCCTCCCGACTGGGCGGCGCGATCATACTGCTGATCGCGAGCCTGATGCTCTCGGTGTTCGCGAGATTCCTCGTGACCACGAACCCCGAGGCCGTCGCCACGGCCCTGCAAATGGCGTCGTCGCTGTAACGGACATAGAAAAGCGGGCCCCGCGCTCACGTGGGGCCCGCTTCATTGTCGGTCAAAACTGGAACACGATCCCCACCGCCGCGGATATGGCGATGAACAGCACCGGGCTCCACTTGAGCTTGCGCTGGGCCACGAATATGGCGACGCCCAGGATGATGGCCTTCCACACGAACAGGTCGGACAAGCTGCCAGTGGACTTAAACAGCGGGATATTGACCAGCGCCACCTTCGCCACGTTGAGCCCCGCGGCGGTGATCATGGCGATGGACGCGGGCCGCAGGCCGTAGAACGCGCCCTCGACGAGCTTGCTGTCCCTAAAGCGCTCCAGGAACCGGGCGATGATGAGTATGATGATCACCGACGGCAGCGCAAGCCCAAAGGTCGCCACCAGCCCGCCGATCACGCCCGCGGTCTTGAAGCCCGCGTAGGTGGACATGTTGATGCCGATGGCCCCGGGCGTGGACTCGGATACGGCGATCATGTCCGCGATGTCCGCGTGGGAAAACCAGCCGGTGTTGTTGGACATCTCGTAGAGGAAAGGCAGCGTCGCCAGGCCCCCGCCCACGGAGAACAGGCCGGTCTTCATGAACTCGAAGAACAGTCGAAGCAGGATCATTTTGCGTCACCCGCCTTCCCCTTGCGCAGGTACATGGCGATGCCCGCCGCGCCGGAGATCAGCACCAAAACCGCCGCGGGCAGCTTCACCGGCAGCAGGCTCCCGAAGGCGTTCAGCGCGAACACCAAGAGGTACAGTATGAGCGTGAACGGGTCCACCACGCTGCCCTTCCACAGCCTGAACACCGCCTGCACGATCAGCACGCACACGCACACGCGGATGCCCGCGAAGGCGTGCTGCACCAGCGGCAGGTCGGCGAAGTTGGTCAAAAACGCCGCGATGATGAGTATGATGACGATCGGCCCCGCCAGAAAGCCCGTGGTGGCCGCCAGCGCGCCGGGCACCTTGCCGCGCTTCTCGCCGATGAATGTCGATACGTTCAGCGCGATGATCCCGGGCGTGCACTGGCCGATGGAGAAGTAATCCCGCAGCTCGTCCATCGTCGTCCAGCCCCGCTTGTCCACAAGCTCCCGCTCCAGTATCGGCAGCATGGCGTACCCGCCGCCGAAGGTCACGCACCCGATCTTCGCAAACGTCCAATACAGGTCAAGCAAATCACTCATAACGATCCCCCCTAACATGCTGTGCCTATTGTAGCCGAACTTGTTAAACGCATCAACCCCGTTCGCAATAAGGAATCATCAATTCTCATCTTTGGTCTGTAAAATTTTCGATTTCCCGCCATAAATCCGTTGACGGCTTAAGCAAAACAAGGTATAATACATCTTGTGTCATTACGCTCATTAGCCCCGGGCCTTTGACATGTCCGCCCCCGGTACTGACCACACCGGCGTCGGAAGCATTGTTATTAATGGAGGAATTACTGTGAGCACTTATATGGCGAATCCCCAGAACGTCGAGCGTAAGTGGTACGTCATCGACGCCGAGGGCATGGTGATGGGCCGCCTGGCTTCCCAGGTCGCTTCCATGCTGCGCGGCAAGCACAAGCCCACCTTCACTCCCAACTGTGATTGTGGCGACTATATCATCGTTGTGAATACCGATAAGCTGGTGCTGACCGGCAAGAAGCTGGACGACAAGGTTTATCGCTATCATACCGGTTATCCGGGCGGCCTGAAGGAGATCACCTATCGCAACCTCATGGCCAAGAAGAGCGACTTCGCCTTCCGCGAGGCGGTCCGTCGCATGCTGCCCAAGGGCCCCCTCGGCTACGCGATGGCCAAGAAGCTGTTCGTGTACACCGGCGCGGAGCACAACCACCAGGCGCAGAAGCCCGAAGAACTGAAGCTGTAAAAGGGAGGAGGACGAAGAAATGAGTAACGTGAATTTCCATGCCGTCGGCAGGCGCAAGAAGGCGATCGCCCGCGTTCGTCTGATCCCCGGCGAGGGCAACATCACCATCAACAAGCGCAGCATCGACGATTATTTCGGCTATGAGACCCTCAAGACCGTCGTGCGTCAGCCCCTGGTCCTGACCGAGACCCTCGGCAAGTGGGACGTGGTCGTCAACTGCAAGGGCGGCGGCTTCACCGGCCAGGCCGGCGCCATCCGCCACGGCATCGCCCGCGCGCTCGTGAAGGCTGACGAGGAGCTGAAGCCCGCCATCAAGAAGGCCGGCTACCTCACCCGCGACCCGCGCATGAAGGAGCGCAAGAAGTACGGCCTGAAGGCCGCCCGCCGCGCGCCCCAGTTCTCCAAGCGCTGAGCGCCGGAAACAAATCCCGGAATCTATTTCCGGGATTTTGTTGTGCTTTATCGGTTTAACATGTTAATTTGTGCCTTTGGTCGAATGTAACCGTATCCGTAACTTCAAAACTGTACAATATAATCGTAGGATGTTCATTATGGGCATGTAAAGGAGAATGGATATGCTTACGATCGACGCGCTAAAGGCCTATGGCGCGAACACGCGGGCGGGGCTCGACCGCTGTCTGGGCAGCGAGTCGTTCTACCTGGGCCTGGTGGAGATGCTGATCTGCGACGAGAAGTTCGACATCCTCCAGGCCGCCGTCGCCGAACGCGATGTGTCCGCCTGCCTACACGTCGCCTACGCCCTGTCGGACACCGCCGAGAGCCTGGGCCTGACGCCGCTCTCCCAGCAATTGGAGCAGATGGTGCTCTGCCTCCAGCTCCAGGGCGACGGCGCGGTACTGGACAAGCAGCTGGCGCTGGTGGAGCGCGGGCTGGACGTTTTGAAGGACATCCAAGGTAAATAGCGAAAGCGCGACCTACGGTCCCTCCGCGATGCGCGGAGGGACGTTACATGTCAAAGGAAAGAGGGAAATCAAATGCTCTACAAGGAGAACTGGCCCGAGACCCGCGAAAAGTGGATCAAATTCTGGAAGCAGGAAAACACCGGCCGGCCGCTGATGCACGTGCTGGCCCGCAAGCCCGAGGTGGAGCCGCTGGTAAACACCAAGGCCCCCAACGGCGTCAATGACTCCATCATCTGCCAGGGCCGCTACTACACCCTGCCGGACGGCCTGTGGTGGAAGGACCTGGACGACAAGTACCTGAACGCCAAGGGGCTCGTGGAGCGCTACCGCTGCTTCTGCCAAAACCACTTGTTCCTGGCCGAGAGCTTCCCGAACCTGGACGTGTGCCTGGGCCCCGGCTCCACCGCGGCGTACCTGGGCAGCGACGTGGGCTTCTCCGAGGACACCATCTGGTTCAAGCCCTGCGTGGAGGAGGACTGGGACGAGCATCCCGAGATCAAGTTCGACCCGGAGAACCCCTGGTTTAGCCGCCACCTCAAGCTCGTGGCCGATGCCCGAAAGCTGATGGGCGACGACGTGCTGCTGGACATGCCGGACCTGATGGAGAACCTGGACGTGCTGTCGTCCCTGCGCGGCGCGCAGGAGCTGATGATGGACCTGATCGAGGACCCCGACATGATCAAGGAGCGGGTCGACCAGGTGACCCGGGCCTACTTCCCCATCTTCGACGCCTTCTATGAGCACGTCAAGGACGCCGAGGGCGGCAACGCCTACAACTGCTTCCAGATCTGGGCCCCCGGCCGTCTGTCCAAGCTCCAGTGCGACGCCTCCGCCATGATGTCCACCGAGATGTTCGATGACTTCGTGCTGGACTCCCTGCGCTACCAGACCGAGCATCTGGACTACTCCATGTACCACCTGGACGGTCCCGGCGCGATCAAGCACCTGGACAGCCTGATGAGCCTTGAAAAGCTGAACTGCCTCCAGTGGACCCCCGGCGAGCCCGGCCCGGACGGCACCAAGGAACAGTGGGACGTGGTCTACGAGAAGGCCACCGCCGCCGGGAAGTCCATCTGGGTACACGTCTGCAACGGCGACGTGGACGAGTGGATCCGCGGCACCGACCACATCGTGCAGCGCTTCGGCACCAAGGGCACCTTCCTGTGGTACCCCGAGATGTCCTTGAAGGACGCCGAGAAGCTGCTCAAGTACGCCGACGAGCATTGGAGCTGATCGGATGGACATTCGATATAAAAACGGCCTGCTCCGCCTCGAGGCGGTCATGCCCGGGGTCATCCGCTGCGTCCACACGTTGAAGGACGTCGTCGCGCCGCCGTCCGAGCTGATCGTGCCCTATGAGGCCTGCGACGGCTCCCCCGCCCCGGACGGACTGCGCTCTGGTTCCCTCGAGGTCTCCTTCGACGGGGCGACCGGCAGGCTCACGTGGAAAAATTCCGACACGGGACATCTCCTGCTGCGCGAGGCGGGCCACGAGCTGACCGCCCAGGCGGTCATCCGCTACACCACCGGCGGCGAAGCGCCCGTCATCCGGCGGGTCAAGACCGTGGACGGCGAGCGCAACTTCATCGAGAACCTCAAGCCCGAGGCGGACCGGACGGCGTACCGGGCGAAGCTATTCTTCGACTTCTTCGAGGACGAGGGCGTCTACGGCCTGGGCCAGGGCGAGGACGGCGTCTGGGACCACCGTCACCAGAACGAATACCTGTACCAGCACTACATGCGCATCCCCATGCCCTTCTTCCTGTCCGACCGGGGCTACGGCGTGCTCGTCGACTGTGGCAGCCTGATGACCTTCGAGGACGACGCCAGGGGCAGCTACCTGTTCCTGGACACCGTGGGCCAATTGGACTACTACGTCATCTGCGGCGACGGCGACAGGCTCTACGACGCCATCGTCGACCGCCTGCGCCGGCTCACGGGCCGCGCCGCGCTGCTGCCCAAGTGGGCCTTCGGCTACATCCAGTCCAAGGAGCGCTACGACACCGCCGCGGAGCTCGTGGACGTAGCGCGGCGCTATCGCGACCTGGGCGTGCCGCTGGACGGCGTGGTGCAGGACTGGCACACCTGGACGGAGGATCACTGGGGCGAGAAGCGGCTGGACAAGTCCCGCTTCGGCGACCTCAGGGAACGCATGGACGCGCTGCACGCCCTTCACGCCCACGCGATGGTGTCGGTGTGGCCCAACATGAACCGCGGCACCGCGGACTACGACGAGTTCGCCGCGGCGGGCCACATGCTCAACGACCTGGCCACCTACGACGCCTTCGACGCCGACGCCCGCGCCATGTACTGGCGGCAGGCCAAGCGGGAGCTGTTCGACGGCGGCTTCGACGCCTGGTGGTGCGACTCCACCGAGCCGTTCTCTGGCCCGGACTGGGGCGGCGAAAGCCTGCGCGAGCCCTGGGAGCGCTACCAACTGGTGGGCGGCGAGCACAAGAAGTATCTGGACCCCGAGCAGGCGAACCTGTACGCCGTGGCCCACGCGAAGGGCATCTATGAGAACCAGCGGAAGGACGCGCCGGAAAAGCGGGTGCTGAACCTGACGCGGTCGGGGTACCTGTCCTCCCAGCGCTACGGCGCGGTGCTCTGGTCGGGCGACATCTCCGCCCGGTGGGACGTGATGCGCAAGCAGATCGCCGAGGCGGTCAGCGTGGCGGCGTCGGGCTATCCCTGGTGGACGCTGGACGTGGGCGGCTTCTTTGTGGTGCACGAGAACTGGCGGGGCCGGGGCTGCGGCTGCAACGACGACCCCACGCCCAAGTGGTTCTGGCGCGGCGACTTCGAGGCCGGCGTCGCCGACCCCGGCTACCGGGAGCTGTATGTCCGCTGGCTGCAATTCGGCGCGTTCCTGCCCATGTTCCGCTCCCACGGCACCGACACGCCCCGGGAGATCTGGAACTTCGGCAAGCCCGGCGAGCCGTTCTACGACGCCATCAAGGCGGCTATCGAGCTGCGCTACCGGCTCATGCCCTACGTCTATTCCCTGGCCGGGAACGTCTGGCGCGACAACGGCACGATGGTGCGGCCGCTGCTGTTCGACTACCCGGAGGACAAGAAGGCCGTTCATATGTCCGACGAGTACATGTTCGGCCCGGCGTTCCTGGTGTGCCCGGTGACCGAGCCCATGCGCTACCTGCCCGGGGGCGCGGCCATCGACCGGGCGGAGACCTGGGACTGCTACCTGCCCGCGGGCAGCGACTGGTACGACTTTTATACCAATGCCCGATATGCGGGCGGTCAGACCGTCGCCGTGGACGCGCCGCTTCACCGCATGCCGCTGTTCGTGCGGGCGGGCTCCATCGTGCCCATGTGCGAGGGGCTCCAGTACGCCGACCAGAAGCCCGAAAAGCCCGTGGAGCTTCGGGTCTATCCCGGCGCGGACGCGGACTTCGACCTCTACGACGACGCGGGCGACGGCTACGGCTACGAGCGCGGCGAATACACGCTCACCCATTTCCACTGGGACGACAAAACAAAGACCCTCTCGCCGAAGCGGGAGGATATGGTCGTCAACATCATCGAATGAACGACGGGCGGCGGTCCACTTCGGACCGCCGCCCCAATACTATTGCCGGTCGTCCACGATCAGCTCCGGCGGGATGTCGTCCCGGTCATGCACGCTCTGGAGCACCCGGAAGATGTTCTGCATCTTGTAGTCCGTCTCGGTGATGACGTCGGCGCAGGCGCGAAGCTCCGCCACGATGGACGGCGGCACCTCGTCGGTGGCCTTGTAGCGGATGCCGTGCTCGAGGGTCGCCCAGAAGTCCATGGCGACGGTGCGGATCTGTATCTCCACGGGGATGTACAGCTTCCCCTGGGACATGTACACCGGCACGTCCACCACGATGTGCAGGCTGCGGTAGCCGTTGGGCTTGGGGTTCTGTATGTAGTCCTTCTGGAGGATGACGGAGATGTCGTCCTGCTTCATCAGCAGGTCGGCGATCTTGTAGATGTCGTCCACGTAGCGGCACACCACCCGGACGCCCGCGATGTCGTGCAAATTCTTCTTGGCGTTGTCGATGGAGATGGGGATGCCCGTGTCGTGCAGCTTCTTGACGATGCTGCCCAGGGACTTCACCCGGCTCTCGATGTGGTGGATGGGGTTGTGCTGGTGCTTCAGGGAGAATTCACTGTTCAGGGTCTGGAGCCGGGCGTCGATCTCCCGGATGGCGGCCTCGTACACGCCGACGATCTTCCCGTACTCCCGTCGAAGCTCCTCCATGGCCAGGTTGTAGTTCACGGTCATGGGCCGAAGCTGGATCTTGATGGTCTGTCTTTCAGGCTTGTTGTTTTCCATTGATATTCCTCATCTCGCGGCGAAATCGTCGCGCAATACGTCCCAGGAGGTCAGCAGGGCGCACACCGGCGTGTCCACGGTGCCGTCCTCCGTCAGAAACACCACCGCCAGCCGGTGGTCGCGCTCGCGCCTCATCTCGAAGGCCCGGCGCACCGAGGGCAGCGTGGCGTCCTTGTCCAAAAACATGAACTTCTCGCTGCGGGTGTCGCCGAAGCCGATGCAGTCCTTCATCTCGCCGATGCGCAGCTCGTCACGCACCTGGCTAAGCCCCTTCCGGGCGGCGAACAGCATCAGGCTGCCCGAGCTGAACACCCCCACCAGCTTCCCCTGCACCGCCACCGGCACGTGGGAAAAGCCGTTTTTGACCATGTGGCGCATGACGTTCAACGCCAGGTCGTTGGGATGCGCGAACAGTATCTTGTCGGCCGGGGTGCCGTAGTTGATGGCCATGACCGGGCGCTTCACGTGCTCGAGGATCGCCTCCATGCGCCCGATCGTGCCCGCCGACGGCTCCACCACCGGCTCGCCCGTGTCCTCCACGTTGTGGGAGAGTATATTTCTTATGCGGCGGCACAGGTCGATGTCCGCCCGCAGCGGCTCGCTGTCCGCGTCGTTCAGGTAGGCGGCCACCACGTTGGCCGCGCCGTCCTTCCCGGCGTAGCGCTTCTCCAGTATGCCCTCGAGCTGCTTGTACAGCGTCAAAAATACCTCCGCCCGGCTCTCGTCCGCCGTCTGCATATCCATTCACCTCCCGAACATGATAACATACTTTTCACAAAAAATCAATAAGCAAAAAGGCTCGTTTGTCTAATACCCTGGAAAAGTAGGATTTATTTATTCGGCATAGCGTTTCTTTATTTTAAGTTTATGCGCACGTCACGGCAGGATGATTGACGGGGCCAGTGGTGTGTGATATACTTATGACAAATCATAAGGAGAAAGAGGTTTTGATGCTTTATGGCTAACATCGATCTGACCAAATATGGCATTACCGGCACCACCGAGATCATCCACAACCCCTCCTACGAGTCCCTGTTCAAGGACGAGATGGACCCCTCCCTCGAGGGCTTCGACAAGGGCGTGCTGACCGAGCTGGACGCCGTCAACGTCATGACCGGCATCTACACCGGCCGCTCCCCCAAGGACAAGTACATCGTCATGGACGAGAACTCCAAGGACACCGTGTGGTGGACCAGCGAGGGCTACAAGAACGACAACCATCCCATGACCCAGGAGACCTGGGAGGTCGTTAAGAAGCTGGCCAAGGACGAGCTGTGCAACAAGAAGCTGTACGTCGTGGACGCCTTCTGCGGCGCGAACAAGGACACCCGCATGGCCATCCGCTTCGTGGTGGAGGTCGCCTGGCAGGCCCACTTCGTGAAGAACATGTTCATCGTGCCCACCGCCGAAGAGCTCGAGAACTTTGAGCCGGACTTCGTGGTCTACAACGCCTCCAAGGCCAAGTGCGAGAACTACAAGGAGCTGGGCCTCAATTCCGAGACCGTCGTGGCCTTCAACGTCACCAGCCGTGAGCAGGTCATCCTCAACACCTGGTACGGCGGCGAGATGAAGAAGGGCATGTTCTCCATGATGAACTACTACCTGCCGCTCAAGGGCATCGCCGCGATGCACTGCTCCGCCAACACGGACATGAACGGCGAGAACACCGCCATCTTCTTCGGCCTGTCCGGCACCGGCAAGACCACCCTGTCCACCGACCCCAAGAGGCTTCTGATCGGCGACGACGAGCACGGCTGGGACGAC
>JAFUWR010000198.1 GCA_017471125.1 Clostridia bacterium
CAGCAGCATGGTCTCGGTCTCGTTGTACTCCGTCAAAAGCATCTTCTTCACCTCCACGCGATTGGCTTCCAGCCAGGGTCGAAGCATAAAATGGCGGGGCATGGCGTCCAGGGCGGCGTCGATGGCCGCGCCGGGCTCCAGCGTCCTTTCGTTCTGTCGTATGGCGTCCACCAGCCAGGTGTACTCGTTCAGCGGCTGGCAGGCGGTCACGAGGGAAGGGCTCTTGCCCTTGTTGATGTTGATCATCCTGACCCGCACGGCGATGTCGGCCTCGTCCCGCTTCTCGATAGGGAAGGCGTCGGACAGATTCAATGTCGTCTCATCGGGCATCTCGGCGGTGCCGTTGTAGAACACCACCAGCTTCGGCACCGGCAGCGGGATCAGCGTCTTGCCGTACTTGTTCCTGCGTTGCAGGGTTATCAGCTTCTCGTAGATGTTCCCCGTGTACTGCATGAGCCTCAGCGGCATGTTGGGGTTGTACGTGGACTGCTGCTCGTACAGGTTCACTTCGTCCGCGATCAGGAACGCCACGTCGTTGTGCATGCCCATGTAGACCACCTGCGTCAGCGTGGCGATGGTGATCTGCTCCGGGTCGGTGTAGTTCGACCCGTTCACCGCGTTGTACAGGCTCAGCGTCCAGTCCCGGTGCTCCGGGCTCCCAAAGATGTACCAGAACAGCCTGTCCTTGTAATCCCGCGTCTCCTCGGCCACGTCCATCACCCCATCTATATTGTAGCACGGATTTGATGAAAAGGCAAATGCTTTTCCGTTGCACTGCGTGTTTACGAAAAATAAACCTTCGCAGGCCGATTCCCCGGCCAGAATTTACCTTTGGTTGATGCAAAAAGGCTGTGGCTGTGGTAAACTATTTTGGCAATATGGACAGATATGTATATTGAAACGGAGGATTACCCATGACCACCACTTTTGAAAAGCTCTCTTCCAATAAGGTGAAGCTCGGCTTCGTGGTTGAGCCCGAGAAGTTTTCCGAGGGACTCAAGACCGCTTATAATAAGATGAAGGGCCGCATCAGCATCCCCGGCTTCCGCAGGGGCAAGGCGCCGATGAAGGTCATCGAAAACTACTACGGCGAGGGCGTGTTCTACGAGGACGCGCTGGACGCCATCTTCCCCGAGATCTATGAGGCGGGCCTGAAGGAGCACGACGTGCACGCCGTGGACCGTCCGGAGATCACCGTGGACCAGATCGGCCGCGGCAAGGAGCTCAAGTTCACCGTCGAGGTGTTCGTGCGTCCCGACGTGAAGCTGGGCGAGTACAAGAACCTGGGCATCGTCAAGACCGTGGACGAGGTCACCGACGACGACGTGAGCGCCGAGATCGAGCGCGCCCGCGACCGCGCCTCCCGCTGGGTGGAGATCAACGACCGCCCCGCCAAGCTGGACGACCAGGTGAACATCGACTATCAGGGCTTCGACGGCGACGTACAGTTCGACGGCGGCACCGCCCAGGGCCACGACCTGATCCTGGGCTCCGGCTCCTTCATCCCCGGCTTCGAGGACCAGCTGGTGGGCAAGTCCGTGGGCGACGAGTGCGAGGTCAACGTCACCTTCCCCGAGGACTACCACGCCAAGGAGCTGGCGGGCAAGCCCGTGGTGTTCAAGGTGAAGGTCAACGACATCCGCGAGAAGGAGGTTCCCGCCCTGGACGACGACTTCGTCAAGGAGGCCTCTGAGACCGCCGACACCGTGGACGAGTACAAGGCCGAGATCCGCGCCAACCTGGAGAAGGCCGCCGACAGCCGCGGCGAGACCGCGTTCGAGAACGAGGTCATCGAGACCATCTGCGACAACGCCGAGGTGGACATCCCCGCCGCCATGATCGAGGACCAGATCGACAGCATGATGCGCGAGATGGAGATGCGCATGGCGTACCAGGGCATCAAGATGGACGACTACTTCAAGTACACCGGCCAGACCCGGGAGCAGATGCGCGACGTCTATCGCCAGCAGGCCGAGGAGCGCGTCAAGACCCAGCTGGTGATCGAGGCCGTCCGCAAGGCCGAGGGCATCACCGCCACCGACGAGGAGACCGACGCCGAGATCCAGAAGTACGCCGAGCAGAACAAGCAGTCCCTGGAGGACTTCAAGAAGATGCTCTCCGACGCCGACAAGACCTACTTTGCCGACGCCGCCGCCACCCGCAAGGTCTTCGACTTCCTCAAGGCCAACGCGGAATAATTCCCATATTTTGACCCCGCGGCGCATTTCCATCCGCGCAGCGGGGTATTATTTCAATTGAGAATCGCGATTCAGGAGGTGTGCCCATGACCTTGGTGCCCTATGTTATCGAACAGACCAGCCGCGGCGAGCGCAGCTACGACATCTACTCCCGACTCTTGAAGGATCGCATCATCTTCCTGGGCGGTCCCATCGACGACGACGTGGCGAACATCGTCGTGGCGCAGATGCTCTTCCTGGAGATGGAGGACCCCGACCAGGACATCATGCTCTACATCAATTCCCCCGGCGGCAGCGTGTCGGCGGGCATGGCCATCTACGACACCATGCGCTATTTGAAGTGCGAGGTGTCCACCCTCTGCATCGGCCTGGCGGCGTCCATGGGCGCGTTCCTGCTGGCCGCGGGCGCGAAGGGCAAGCGCAAGGCCCTGCCCCACGCGGAGATCATGATCCACCAGCCCCTGGGCGGCGCCCAGGGCCAGGCCACGGACATCCAGATCCACGCCGAACAGATCCTGCGCATCAAAAAGACCATGAACGAGCTGCTCGCCCAGAACACCGGCAAGTCCTTGAAGACCATCGAGAAGGACACCGAGCGCGACCACTTCATGACCGCCGAGCAAGCCAAGGAATACGGCCTGATCGACGAGATCATCGTTCCGAGGAGATAAATCATGCCAAGCAATAACAACAACCGGCGCGGCGTCGTGCGCTGCTCCTTCTGCGGCAAGTCCCAGGACCAGGTGCGCAAGCTGGTGTCCGGCCCCAACAACACCTATATCTGCAACGAGTGCGTGCTGCTATGCAACGAGATCGTGTCCGACGACGTGGAGTCCATCGGCATGTCCGGCAGCCTCGAGATCAAGAAGCCCCGGGAGATCAAGGAGATACTGGACCAGTACGTGGTGGGTCAGGAGAGCGCCAAGAAGGCCCTGTCCGTGGCCGTGTACAACCACTACAAGCGCATCCAGTGCATGGGCAACAAGAAGTCCGACGTGGAGCTCCAGAAGTCCAACATCGTCATGCTCGGCCCCACCGGCTGCGGCAAGACCTACCTGGCCCAGACCCTGGCCAAGATATTGAACGTGCCCTTTGCCATCGGCGACGCCACGTCGCTGACCGAGGCCGGCTACGTGGGCGAGGACGTGGAGAACGTGCTGCTGCGCCTCATCCAGAACGCCGACTTCGATGTGGAGCGCGCCCAGCGCGGCATCATCTACATCGACGAGATCGACAAGATCGCCCGCAAGTCCGAGAACCCGTCCATCACCCGCGACGTGTCCGGCGAGGGCGTGCAGCAGGCGCTATTGAAGATACTGGAGGGCACCGTGGCCTCCGTGCCGCCCCAGGGCGGCCGCAAGCATCCGCTCCAGGAGTTCATACAGATCGACACCACCAACATCCTCTTCATCTGCGGCGGCGCCTTCGACGGCATCGAGAAGATCGTTGAGAGTCGCATCGGCAAGAAGGTCATGGGCTTCGGCGCGGAGATCAAGGGCAAGTATGAGCACACCAACGCCGAGATCATGTCCCAGGTGCGCCCCGAGGACCTGCTGAAGTTCGGCCTCATCCCCGAGTTCATCGGCCGCTTGCCCGTGCTGGTGACCCTGAACAGCCTGGACGAGGAGGCGCTGACGAAGATCCTCACCGAGCCCAAGAACGCCCTGACCCGCCAGTATGCCAAGCTGCTGAGCTTCGACGACGTGGAGCTGGAGTTCACCCCCGACGCGCTCACCGCCATCGCCCAGCAGGCGCTCACCCGCAAGAGCGGCGCCCGCGGCCTCCGCGCCATCATCGAGGGCGTCATGACCGAGACCATGTACGAGCTGCCCTCCATGGACGGCGTCAAGAAGTGCATCATCACCCGGGAGTCCGTGCTGGACGGCGAACCGCCCCGGCTCATCTTCGCCCAGCCCGACGCCATCCCCGACCCAACGCGCTGCCCGCGCCCGATACCAAGCCGTCGGCGTGAGCGCATGCCAAGACCGCCTCGCATGGGGCGGTCTTTTCGTCGCGTAGGCAGAAAGCATTTGCCTTTTTGTGAAAACCGTGCTACAATATAAACAGGGGTGATGGACGTGGCCGAGGAGACGCGGGAATACAAGGACAGGCTGTTTTGCTACATCTTTGGGAGCCCGGAGCACCGGGACTGGACGCTGAGCCTGTACAACGCGGTGAACGGGTCGAACTATACCGACCCGGAGAAGATCACCATCGCCACCCTGACGCAGGTGGTCTACATGGGCATGCACAACGACGTGGCGTTCCTGATCGCGGACGAGGTGAACCTGTACGAGCAGCAGTCCACCTACAATCCCAACATGCCGCTGAGGCTCATGCAGTACACGGGGAACATCTACGAGAAGCTGATCACCCTGCAACGCAGGAACAAGTACGGCAAGACGCTGATCCCGCTGCCGGTGCCGAAGCTGGTGGTGTTCTATAACGGCACCGCGGAGATGCCCGACGAGACGACATTGGAGCTGTCCGACGCCTTTCCCGTGGAGAAGCGCGGCGAGGCCGACATCGCGGTGCGGGTCAGGATGATCAACATCAACAAGGGCAAGAGCCCTTCGCTGGTGACGGCTTGCCAGCCGCTGAATGAGTACACCTGGCTGGTGGACGCCATACGACAGAACGAAAGGACCCTGGAGCCCGGCGCGGCCATCGACGCCGCCCTGGACGCCATGCCCCGCCATTTTATGCTTCGACCCTGGCTGGAAGCCAATCGCGTGGAGGTGAAGAAGATGCTTTTGACGGAGTACAACGAGACCGAGACCATGCTGCTG